>JAPUJM010000159.1 GCA_027296205.1 Actinomycetota bacterium | reverse complement strand
GGCTACGAGCTATCGCTGGCGACCGATCACATCATGCTGATCGACGACGGCAGCGCCCGGGTGGCCCTGCCCGAGGTTCCCCTCCTCGGCGTGCTCCCGGGGACAGGTGGGCTGACACGACTTGTCGACAAACGGTTTGTTCGTCGGGATCGCGCCGATGTTTTCTGCACTGTTGAGGAAGGGATGAAGGGAGAGCGAGCCCTCGGCTGGAACCTCGTCGACGAACTGATACCCAGCTCATCCTTTGAGTCAGCGGTCGGCGAGCGCGCCGCGGAGATGGCGGCTCTCTCCGACCGACCGGCGGAGGCCAGGGGCGTGTTGCTCACCGATCTCGCTCGGAGTTTCCACGATGGCGGAGTGGACTACTCGAGTCTCGAGGTCGAGATTGATCGGTCGTCCAGGATCGCCACCATCATCATCCGTGGGCCGGAAGCGCCGCCACCCGGCGACGCCGCTTCCGCCGCCGCGGCCGGCGCCGAATTCTGGCCCTTGCGACTGGCACGAGAGCTCGACGACGCCTTCTTGCATCTTCGCAACAACGAGTTGGAAATCGGCACGTTCCTACTCCGCTCAAAAGGCGACCTCGACGTCGTGCTCGAGCACGACCGATTCCTCCACGCCCATTCTTCGGACTGGTTCATTCGCGAAGTCCTCCACCTCTGGAAACGGGTCCTCAAGCGTGTCGATCTCACTTCACGAACGATCATGGCCCTTGTCGAGCCCCACGGCTGCTTCGCCGGGTTCCTGGCAGAGCTGGTCCTGGCCGCCGATCGGTCGTATATGTTCCAGGGGGCCTACGAAGGCGAGGAGACGTCGGCAGCCCTCCTGTTCACGCAATCAAGCACATCGATGCTCACAACCTCTCAACAACTCACGCGTATCGAAGCCCGATTCTGGGGGGACGATGCCGGTAGGGAGCGAGCGTTGGAGACACTCGATTTAGCGCTGACGGCCGAGCAGGCACTGGAGGCAGGGTTGGTCACAGATATCTTTGATGGGATCGACTGGGACGACGAACTCCGGATCATCCTCGAAGAACGCTCATCGTTCAACCCCGATGCGCTCACCGGCATGGAGGCCAACCTGCGGTTTCCCGGTCCCGAGACATTGGAAAGCAAGATTTTCGGGCGACTGACCGCATGGCAGAACTGGGTGTTCTCACGCCCGAATGCATCGGGCGAGACCGGCGCGCTGCGAAGCTATGGCACCGGTCTTCGGCCCGACTTCGACACAAGGAGAGTTTGATGAGCTCGGACCTCGTTGACTACGACGCGCTGATCCCAAACAATGTCGGACTCGCCGACGACCCCAAACTGCGCCGGGCCCTGGAGGCGTGGCATCCCGGCTATCTCGACTGGTGGATGTCGATGGGCCCCGACGGATTCCAGATGGCCGACGTGTATCTCCGGACGGCCATCAGTGTCGAGAAGGACGGATGGGCGAAGTTCGAGTATGTGAAGATGCCCGAGTACCGATGGGGGATCTTGCTGGCGCCGGCCATCGAGAACAGGACGATTCCCTGCGGGGAGCATCTTGGAAAACCGGTCTGGCAGCAGATCCCCGGCGAGTACCGAGCCATGCTGCGTCGTTTGATCGTCATCCAGGGTGACACCGAGCCCGCATCGGTCGAGCAGCAACGTCATCTCGGCTCCACCGCACCTTCGCTCTACGACATGCGCAACCTCTTCCAGGTGAACGTCGAAGAAGGCCGCCACCTGTGGGCGATGGTTTACCTGCTCCAGAAGTACTTCGGCCGCGACGGCCGTGAGGAGGCCCAGGAGCTTCTGCTCCGACAGTCCGGAAACGTCGATCGGCCCCGGATGCTAGGAGCGTTCAACGAGGAAACTCCCGATTGGCTGTCGTTCTTCATGTTCACGTTCTTCACCGACCGGGACGGCAAGATGCAGCTCGAGGCTCTCGCCCAGTCCGGCTTCGACCCCCTCAGTCGGACCTGTCGATTCATGTTGGCCGAGGAAGCTCATCACATGTTCGTGGGATATACCGGCGTCCAGCGAATCGTCCAGAGGACCTGCGAAGCCATGAGCGAGGCCGGCATCGAGGACCCCTACGACTCCGATGCCGTCCGCCGCCTGGGAGTGATCGACCTTCCAACGATTCAACGCAAGACAAACCTCCACTTCTCGCTGACCTTGGACCTTTTTGGCTCCGAGGAGTCAACCAACGCGGCCAACTTCTTCAACGCCGGGATCAAAGGGCGGTATCACGAGGAGCGGTTGGAGGATGACCATCGGCTCCTGGCGGCGACCTACCCGATCACCAAACTGGTGGACGGGGGGTTGCATCCGATCGAAGTGCCGGCGCTGAACGCTCTGAACGCAAGGTTGCGCGACGATTTCATCGACGACTGCCGCGGTGGGGTAAATCGATGGAATCGGGTGATCGCCGCTATCGGGATCGACTTCGAGATCCGACTGCCGCACATTGCCTTTAATCGCGCAATCGGCGAGTTCTCCGACATCAACGTGTCGCCCCCCGGCGATGTCCTGACCGAGGATCGGTGGACCGAACAGCGCGGCAGTTGGCTGCCGGACTCAGAGGATCAAGCGTTCATCGAGAGTCTCATGGAACCTGAGTTCGACCCGGGAGATTTTGCAGGATGGATCGCCCCCCCGACCAAAGGCGTCCACAACCAACCTGAAGACTTCCTATACGTGAAGCTTCCCTAATCGCGCAACCGGAATCGCTGGATCTTCCCGGTGGCAGTTCTGGGAAAGTCGTCGACGACCTCGACCACATGAGGGAACTCGTAACGCTGAAGTGCCGCCCTGCACCACTTCTGAAGTTCGGAAGTGAGTTCCTCCCCGGCCTGATGTTTTTCAGTCAGTATCACCGTGGCCTTGATTCTCGAGCGGTGGTCGATCTCGACGACGACGACTGCGGCCTCCTGTATGGCCTTGTGCTCCATGAGCCGGTTCTCGATCTCGATCGGGCTGACCCATAGGCCGCCGACCTTCATCATGTCGTCGATCCTGCCCATGTACGTGTAGAAGCCGTCAGCGTCCTTGCGGTAGCGATCGCCAGAAAGGAACCAGTCACCGCGAATCTTGTCCCTGGTCCGGTCTAGCTGGTGCCAGTATGCGCTCAAAGTGCTGGGGCCCTTGACCCACATCTCCCCCGCCTCATCTGTCTCACAAAGCTCACCATCGACATCACGGATCTCCAGTGAGTAGTCGTCGACCGGTATCCCGGTGGTGCCCGGTTTGACCGAGTCCTCCCGATTCGAGCAATAGATGTGGAGCAGTTCTGTGGAGCCGATGCCGTCGAGGATCTCGAGACCGGTGCGACTGAGGAACTGGCGCCAGATCTCCGGTGGCAGCGGTTCGGCGGCCGAGACGGCTGTCCGCACCGCCGACCAATCGGTCTTGTCGAAATGTGGGTCGGCGAGCATCGCGATGTACAGGGCCGGCACCGTGAAGAGCACCGATGGTCGATGACGGCGAATTCGCTCGAGTAGACGGTCGGGGGTGGGCCGACCTGTCAGATAAACAGAGGTTGCCCCCGTCCATAATGGGAAACTCAGGCTGTTGCCGAGCCCGTAGGCGTGAAACATCTTCGTGCTCGAGAAGACGACGTCACTCTGGCTGATCCCCAACACCGATTCTGCATATGCGGTGCAGGTCGCCGCGACGTCGGCGTGACGGTGAACGACGCCTTTGGGCAGGCCGGTCGAACCCGACGAATACAACCAGAACGCCATGTCATCGGGATGTGTCGTGACCGGGGAGACATCACCAACGTCGGATGTCATCCATTCGTCGAGCGAAGCGCCATCATCGGGGGCCGTCCCGTTGGCGACTATCAGACGCACCTCGGGTCGGGAAGCAATCTGGGGACCGACGATCTCCAGGAACACCTGATCGACAACAGCGGCGATCGCGTAGGAATCATCGAGGAAATAGCCGAAGTCATCGGGACGAGCGAGGAAGTTGACCGGGACCGGGATCGCGCCGATGCGGATGGCGCCCAGGAACACCGCCGGAAAAGCAGGTGTGTCGTCAAGCACCAGCATCAAGCGATCTTCCCTTCGAATCCCGGCATCGGTGAGCCGAGCGGCGACATTGCACACCGCGGCGTGGAGCTTGTCGGCGGACCAAGACTCGTCGTCTGCTGTTATCAGGGCAGTATCCGACCCCCGCCCTGCTTCCAGCCACCCATCGATGAGAGTGCTCACGTTCGGTCCTGTCTGCATGCGTCGCGCTCAGGCCGTCACATTCGCCGCAGGTGCGTCCAGCCCGAGCTCGGCAATCGACTTGTCACGCATCTCGACCTTGCGGACCTTGCCGGTGACGGTCATGGGAAACTCACTCACGAACTTGATATATCGGGGAACCTTGAAATAGGCGATCTTGTCCCTACAGAAGTCCCTCAACTCGTCCTCGGTGAGCTCGCCGCCCGGGGCGAGCTGCACCCACGCCATGAGCTCCTCGCCGTACTTCTCGTCGGGAACACCTATGACCTGGGCGTCGGCGATGGCCGGGTGCGAGCAGAGAAACTCCTCTATCTCGCGGGGATAGATATTCTCACCGCCACGGATGATCATGTCCTTTATCCGACCGACGATGTTGACATAACCGTCGTCGTCCATGGTGGCCAGATCGCCCGAGTGCATCCAACCATCGGCGTCAATGGCATCGGCGGTCTTCTCAGGGTCGTTCCAGTAGCCCAACATCACGTGGTAACCCCGGGTGCAATACTCGCCGCCCTCGCCACGAGGGACCAACTCCCCGGTGTCGGGGTCGACAATCTTGGACTCGACGTGAGGGAGGACCCGTCCGACGGTCGATACCCGGTGCTCGACGGAGTCGTCGGTGCTCGTCTGAGTCGAAACAGGGGATGTCTC
>JAPUJM010000158.1 GCA_027296205.1 Actinomycetota bacterium | reverse complement strand
TCAGACGACGGAACATCAGTGGCCGGATTCGCGCCAGCGGCACAAGCCGTGAGGACAAGCATCAGGGCAGCGGCAAGCAGGACCCATCGCAGATGTTTGGTCATGTTCCTCCTTCGGATTACACCCTGATCAAGCGGCTCTTCGGTGCAGCCACACCGGCCCAACCCCAAGCCTACGCGACACCACCCGGCCCGGCGACAGCCGAGGACACACCAACGCGCCCCGAAGCCCCTTGACAACCAAACAGGCATCGCACCGAGCGGGTGGACGGCAGGTGCGATACCGAACAGATTTGGTGCTCTGGACGAGCCGACGGACTGATCATGATTCGAGGCTCGGATTGGAACGGCCTGAAGCGTGCCTTTGCGCCAACGAGTCTCGCGCAACAGCTCCCCCGGGTTGGTCCAGGGTTGTCGCCGCCGGGTTGCCCGTGATCGGTTCCCTCAGACGCTTTCGCGGAGCCATTGTCGGATCTCGTGAACTGCGACGTCCGGCTGGTCCTCTTGCCAGAAGTGTGACGCATCCATGAGGACGGTTCGGTGGTTGGGGAGGGCTTCCTCGAAGTGGTGGCGCTCCGTGTCTTTGAAGGCAAGGTCCTTGGTACCCCAAAGGAGCAGGGCGGGTCGGTCCCGCAGTGACTCGAGACCGTGTTCGGCCTGTTGCTGGAGTTCGACCGCCTTGATGAGCTCGCGGGTAAAGATCGACGTCTGGATCCGGTCGCCGGTGCGGAACGGCCCGGCGTACATGGCCATTACGTTGGGGGCGGGTCTGTGCCGGAAGCCGCGCCTCATGAACGCGCGCCACACCCCGTTGAAGGTGCGGGCCATGACTCGTCCAACCGGACCGCCCATGATTGCACTGAAGCGCTCCAAGCGGCGGTCGCCTCGTAGTGGCCAAGCCCACGTGTTTCCAAGGACCACGCCCGTCACCAGGTTTGGGTGCTCGGCGGCGAGGGCGAAGCCGATGGGACCACCCCAGTCCTGCACAACGAGGATCACGTGCTCGAGTCCGAGCCGCTCAACGAACTCGGCAACCACCTGGTAGTGACTCGCCGCCTTGAAGTCGAAGCCCGCGGCTGCTGTCGACAGACCGAAGCCTGGATAGTCGAGGGCCACGCACCGATGGTCGGGCGCCAGGCCGTTGATCAGCTTGCGATAGAGGAACGACCAGGTCGGGTTGCCGTGGAGCATGAGGAACGTGACGTCGCCTTTGCCCTCGTCGACGTAATGGACTGTCGAGCCGTCCACCTCCATGAATTTGCTCTCGAATGGAAACAAAGACTCATCGAACCAACCAGGGCGTTGCACAAGTCATCCTCCCGAATGACGTTCGTACGGGCTCAACCCTACCCAATGGTTTGAGGCAGGGCTAGAGGGATTGACCGCCGCGAGGGCGTACCGAACGCGGCTCACTCCCCGCACCACGTCTGTTGCGTCATCGACACGACCACGCTGATCGCCACACCGTGAGCCCGCGCAGAACGACGCATGCCGCCCAACTCGTTAACGCCACACCCGCACAGAACCGGCATTATCGAGCGCTCGCCTCAGCGATTCGAGTAGCCGACGTACCGAGCGCCGAAGTGCCGTTGTCGAGCACTCTCCGAACCGGGCGATATCGGTCGTATCTGCTGATCGGTGCGCAACATGGGCGCTTCCCGCGGCACCGGTGGTTACGGGGTTGATGAGTGGTGAGACGATCGACCTTCATGTCAGGTCGCTCCCACCGGCTCTCCACTCCGAGATGTAAACGAAGTACGAGGCAATGAGACCAACCGACACGATCGCGGGGAACACCAGGAAGAGCGGATCCTGATCGATTGAGTAGAGCACGAAAAAGAAGACGAAAAAGCCAGTGCGAGCAACGATCGAATACCCGTAGTAGGTGTAGTCGTTCCTGGCCACGAACAGCCCAATTAAGGAACCCAAAGCCACCATGAACATGCCGACTAGCCGCGGCATCACATCGCCGTAGTCCTGATTCGACTGCAACAGGTCGAGGGTGAACTCTGGCAGCAGAGCAAACCCGAGCCCACCGAATGTCAGAATGGTGGCCGGATAGATGAGAGTTAGTCGCTTCAGGCGCATGACCGTGGCCGTCCGACGATTACGGCGCCATGGTACCTCTAGGGGCAATCGGATAGCAATCGGGGGTGGGCAGGATTTTTTGAGCCCTCCGACACGACGTCGGGGGGCTCGCGGTCGGGGCGGTTTGTCTTCATCCCCTGCGTACGTTGGGCCGCTAACCCCGTCTCCGGTTGGGCTGACTCAGGGAAACGTTGGGTGAGCCGTCCTGGTAGTGGCCAGCGACGCTTCTCTTGTGGAATCCTGTTGTGCGGTCCCATCCGGCGAAGCTCTGTCGGCGGTGCCGGTTGCTGATCTGTAACGCGCCGTAGGCGAGGACGTCGGTTTTGGTCGTCATGTTTGCCGTGGGGGAATTGGACGAGTTCGGCGTCCCGTTCATCCCGCCACGGTTTCTTCGGGAACCAGATTTTGCCTTGTTCTAGGTAGGTTGCCGCGGTGGTGGCTCTGGCGACTTTGGAACCGTCCGGCTTCAACTCTTTGATGGGCAGGTCGGTTTGGAGTTCTTGGATCGTGTGGAGGCCGGCACTGCCGCCTTCGATCCCGATATACGCCGGTGCCCACTCCTCATAGACGCGTTGCAGCAACTTCACCTGCTTGGGGCCGGGGTAGCGGCCTCGCCACCGTTCCAGCAGCAACAAGTCACCTGCCGGGGT
>JAPUJM010000157.1 GCA_027296205.1 Actinomycetota bacterium | reverse complement strand
GAGTGGATACGGGCCTAACGGGGAATGGAGCCGTCTCTTTTCTCGCGCCGACGGCTACCTCGGAACCGAGTTGGTCGAATGCGATGAGCCGGGTGGGTACATGACCATCGATCGGTGGCACCATGAAGCGGACTTCGATGGCTTCACGGCCGCCGCGCACAAGGAGTATGAGGAGCTCGACTTGCGTCTTGCCGCCCTCACCACTTCGGAAGAACTGATCGGACGTGGATCAGCCGTCGTGTAAGTGGTCAGCCGGTCGATCGCTCGGCCGTCATTCCGATTTTACTTCCGTTTGGAGAACCCAGATGTAACCAAGGTCCGTCAGTTCTAGACCTGTTTGTTGCGCTTGGCGAGTGACGGATGAGGGGGCAGGCCCGGACGTCGCAAGCCTCGAAACGCAGAGAACCCCTGTTGACCAGGGGTTCTAGCTGGCAGTCCCGACCAGATTCGAACTGGCGTTTCCGGCTTGAAAGGCCGGCGTCCTGGGCCTCTGGACGACGGGACCTGGTGTATGAAGATTACGCCTGGGTAAGGGTCATCCCAACTTTTGACGGGCGCGCCCTATTCGGTCCAGGGTGCGCTCGCGTCCGAGAGCCGATATCGACTCGAACAGCGGCGGGCTGATCGACGATCCGGTCACGGCGACCCGCAAGGGCTGGAATGCCTTGCCCGCACCAATCCCGAGGGACTCAGGCATTTCTCGCAACGTGGCCTCGATGCTCGGCGCGTCCCAGACCTCGAGTGCCGACATCCGGGTGAGACCCTCATCGAGCACCGCCGGGACACCTTTCCTGGCCATTACCTTGCTCCAAGACTTCTCGTCGTACTCGTCGATATCGTTGAACAGGAATGTGACCTGGTCGCCCGCTTCGGGAAGCAGCTTCGTGCGTTCTTGCACCAACGGAGCAATTTCCTCGAACCTTTCCCACTCGTCGTGGGACAGCGGGCGTCCCACAGACCTCTCGACATCAGGTCGAACCAGCCGAGTGAACTCCTCCGAACCCATTGCCCGTACGTACTCGCCGTTCATCCAGGTCAGCTTCTCGGGATCAAACACAGCCGGGCTCTTGGAGACGTCGGTGAGCTCGAAGGCCTCGATAGCCTGCTCCCTCGAGAACACGGTCGTCTCGGCGTCGAGTGACCAACCCAGAATCGCCAGGTAGTTGAAGACGGCGTCGGGGAGGAACCCGTCATCACGGAACTCTGAAAGGGAGGTCGCGCCATGACGTTTGGACAGTTTCCGCCCGTCGGTCCCGAAGAGCAGAGGGAGATGGGCGTAAAGCGGCTCAACGTAGCCCATCGCCCGGGTCAACAGAATGTGCTTCGGGGTCGACGGCAGCAGATCCTCGCCCCTGGCCACGTGAGTGATATCGTAGTCCACGTCGTCAACGGTGGACGCCAGGTGATAAGTGGGTGTTCCGTTGCTCCGCAGGATGACGAAGTCGTCGATGTCCGGAGCCTCGAAACTCACGCTGCCTCGGACTATGTCATCGACCACGACCGGTGCCTCCTGGGGGATGGCCAGGCGGATCACACCCGAGTCCGCGGAAATGTCCGGTCGTCGGATGTAGTGACCCGGGTGCCTGCCCTCCTTCTGGGCAAGCTGTCGGAGAGACTCCAACTGGTCAGAGGGACGGTCGTCGTAATAGGCGGCGCCTGACTCGACGAGTTCACTGGCTATCTCCCGATAACGGTGGAGACGGTCGGACTGGCGATAGCTGCCGTGGGGCCCTCCGACGCCGACACCCTCATCCCAGTCAAGCCCGAGCCAGCGGAGCGACCCGAGGATTTCCTTTTCGAACTCCGACGTGGACCGCTCTCGATCGGTGTCGTCGATGCGGAGGATGAAGGCCCCGCCGTGGTGACGGGCGAACAGCCAGTTGAACAGGGCCGCCCGAGCAGTGCCGACATGCATCGTCCCCGTCGGTGACGGGGCCATCCGAACCCGAACACTCATGGAGATACCAGTCTGTTGGTGAGAGTCCCGATGCCGTCGATCTCAATCTCCATGACATCCCCTGGCTCGACCTTGCTCGCCCCTGCCGGTGTTCCGGTGAGGACCAAGTCACCGGGCAGGAGTGTGGTGAAGGCCGTGATGTACTCGAGGATCTCGGCGACCCCGAAAATCATGTCCGAGGTGAAGCCGGCCTGACGAACCTCTCCGTTGACCCTGCAGATCACGGCGAGACGCTCCAGAGGGTCCAGTTCGGTCTCGATGGCGGGGCCGAGCGGGCAAAACGTATCGAAGCCCTTGGCCCTGGTCCACTGGGCGTCCTTCATTTGCAGGTCGCGAGCCGTGACATCGTTGGCGGCGGTGTATCCAAAGATATAAAGGGAGGCGTCCTCGGCCGAGATATTGCGAGCCGGTCGGCTGATGACCACTGCCAGTTCGGCCTCGTGATGAACCTCTTTGCTGATTCTCGGGTGGATCACGGCTGCGTTCTGACCGACGACCGCGGTCGCCGGTTTCATGAAGATCACCGGCTCCGCCGGGATCTCACCACCCATCTCTTCAACATGGTCTTCGTAGTTCTTGCCGACGCAGAGGATCTTGGTCGGAATCACCGGGGAAAGGAGACTGACATTGGCCCAGGGGACGACGGTTTCGGTCGGCTCCCAGGCGACGAACGGGGACCCCTTGTAGACAACAACGCCTTCAGCGTCGGCAACCCCGTAGGCGATGTCGTCCCCGGCCTTCATTCGAACGATTTTCATAGGGGACGGGACGCTACTAGGGCATCAGCTCTGGTAAGACCGCCGGTATACGTTGCGAATCTGCCCCACGTTCTTTACGATCAGCTCACGGTCGACATCAGCCACAGCTGCCACACCCGGTCGCTGCTCGTGGGGGACCGCAGCCAGCCATTTCTCGAGGCGCTCTTTCAGCTCGGGTTGGGCATCGTCGCCGTATCCGCAGAGGAAGAGGGCCACCTCGATGTCCTCCGGGACGGGAGCACGGCCTGATGCCGAGGCTCTGGCCATCACCAGGCCCGTCACCACCGACTCGAGCCGTGGATCGTCGGTCGGCAGATCAGCGGCGGCAACCAGCCGCAACGCCCACCCGGGGTCGGGTCCGGCGTGCCCGAAACGGCCCCCTTGGGGTACATCGGCAGGTCCCGTCGGCACACCGGGCTTGGCCGAGCGCCACTTGACGGCGGGTCCCGGCTCGGGCGTCTGCCGTGGTCTGGTCGCCTCGGTGATCTCCACGTTGGGCTGCGTGGCCACTAGACGAAGACGAGCCAGTCTTTGTGCTCGTCGAGCTTTCCGGCGACGGCGGAAGCAAACAGGTCCTGTGCCTTTCGGGTGACCGGACCGGGTTCACCAAGTCCCACCGTTCGGCCGTCGATCTCCCGGATCGGCGTTACTTCGGCGGCTGTCCCTGTGAGGAAGATTTCGTCGGCGGTGTAAAGGGCTCCCCGGGCAAGCTCGATCTCACGCACTTCCATTCCTTCGCTCCTCAAGAGCTCCATGACGGAGTGGCGGGTGATGCCCTCCAAGATTCCTGAGGATACCGATGGCGTATTGACCACACCGTTGCTGACGGTGAAGAGATTCATCCCGCTGCCCTCCGAGACCGTCCCGCCGTCGTTGAGCATGATTGCCTCGTCGAAGCCGGCCCTCACTGCCTCCTGTTTGGCGAGCGTCGAATTGAGATAGCCACCCGAGCCCTTGGCAGTCGGGATCAGAGATGTGTGCGAGATCCGCCTCCAGCTGGAAACCATCGCCGTGATCCCCTTCATTACCCCTTCTTCTCCAAGGTAAGAGCCAAGCGAGAACGCACCCATCATGGTGTGGACATCGTTTCCAGTGGGATCGATACCGATCGCGCCCAACCCGTAGAACACCTGCGGGCGGATGTAAGCCGACTCCAGCTCGGTGACCCGGAGCAGCTCCAGACAGGCCTGGTCGAGCTCGTCGGCGGTGTACGTCATAGGGATGTCATATGCGCGAGCCGAGGCCTCGAGCCGGACCATGTGGTCGTGAAGCCTGAATACGGCGGTCCCCTCCGGGGTGTCGTAGGCCCGAATGCCCTCGAAGACACCCGTTCCATACTGCAAAGCGTGCGATAGGAAATGGACTGTGGCGTCGTCCCAGGAGACGAATTCGCCGTCACTCCAGATATGAGATGCTGGTTCCATTGGCTAAAGGCTATACGCAACCGGTCGGCACCGAAAACGGCTTCTAGGCTCGCCGCCCATGCATCGACTTTTGGCGTCCTGGTTCGGCACCGGGCTCATCATCGGGAAGGTCCGCGGAAGCGATACCGGCTCGGGGACCGTTGGTTCGCTGTTCGCTGCCGTGATAGCCCTCTTCATTGGTTCACGATATGGCTGGGTGGGCCAGATCGTGGCGACCGCGATCATCATCCTTCTCAGCGTTTGGTCGGCCGGTCGATTCGTCGAGGACGAGGGTGATGCGGGCTGGATTGTGATCGATGAGGCAGCCGGGATATTCCTGGCGCTGATCGGTCTCAGTCTCTGGCCGGGATCGATGGTGGCCTTTGTCGTGTTTCGGGCTGCCGACATCTTCAAGGACAAGTTTCCTGGTGTCGCCGCCGCCGAGCGTCTTCGGGGAGCCATCGGCGTCACCGCTGACGACCTCGTCGCGGGGCTCTACGGACTGGCAGCCGGCCACATCGTCCAGACATTGTTCTAAATTGCGTACCCGGAGGTACAAATGGAGTGGCAGGTGTCCACAATCGTGACCGGTATCGACGGCTCGGATGGAAGCAAACGGGCAGCCGAGCGTGCTGTCGCCATAGCCAGGCATTGGAACGCGCGATTGCTTCTCGTGACGGTTGTTCGCACCCCCGAAGGCTGGTGGGGTATCGGCGGCGCTCCCCCGTCGCCGGAGGCCCTCTCGGCCGCGCTCGTCGAAGGCCATCAGAAGATTCTCGCCGAGACGGAGGGCCAACTCGGTCTCGACGGGATCGACTACGAGACGGTCGAAGAGCTGGGCGATCCCGTGAGCCGCCTCATCGCTGTTTGCGAAATCAACGAGGCCGACGTGCTCGTGGTCGGACGTCGTGGCGCCGGACTGGCGGAAAGAGTGATTCTCGGGTCGGTTGCCGACCGGCTCTGCCACCTGGCATCGTGTCCGGTCCTGGTCGTTCCCTAGCGCCCGCCGGCGCGAATACGCTGCCAGCCGTACTTACGTTGACACTCAGGGCTCGACGGTCACCCCGCGCCAGAAGGCAACGTAGTCCTTGATCTCTGTGGCGGCGCTCGACGGGTCGGGGTAGTACCAGGCAGCATCGCTGTTGGAATCTCCGTTTACCACGACGTCGTAATAGTTCGCCTTGCCCTTCCAGTAGCACCGTGTCTGCATGCTCGAGTCGGCGAAATAGTCGCGGTTGATCGATTCAGGTGGGAAATAGTGGTTGCCTTCGACGACGACCGTCTCGTCACTCTCGGCAAGGACCGCACCGTTCCAAACGGCCTTGGGCATACTTGTTCCTATCGCTAGCCGACGCACATCGGAACCGGCTAGATAGCCGGCCTATTCCCTCCTACGCTCGAATCGTGCCAACCATCGTGATCATTCCGGTCAAGTCGTTCCGGCTCGGCAAACAGCGGCTGGCCTCTGCCCTCGACGACGCCCAACGATCTCGGCTCGGGCGCGCCCTGGCCACCCACGTGGCTGAAACGGTTGAAGAAGCCGGGCTGCTCGTCATGTTCGTGACCGACGACCCGGAAGTCGCCGCTTGGGCCACTTCAGCGGGGTTCCCATCGTTACCCGATCCTGGGCAGGGGCTCAACGCCGCAGCCGCCGCCGGTGTCGAGTGGGCTGATCTCTCCAAGAGCAGCTGGATCGTCCTTCACTCCGACCTTCCCCTCCTCCGGGCCGGAGACCTGCGGGCATTGGCCACCATCCGTGGGGATGTCATCGCCCCATCGTCCGATGGTGGGACCTCGGCCATTTCCGCTCGCAGCTCGATCGAGTTCGCGTTCGGACCTGCCAGCTTTCACAAACACTTGCCTCAGCTCCACTCACCGACGATCGTGGCCAGGACGGGTCTTCTGCTCGACATCGACTCGCCCTCTGACCTGGCTTCCGCCCTCGCTCACCCGGGGGGGCGCTGGATGAGGAAGGCCTTTTCGTGAATCCTGGGGATAGAAGAGTTGCCCTTCGGCTCTGGCTGGATATGGCAGTCGCCGCCGTGGACCCCGAAGCCCTCACCGCCGCAGCTCTCACCGACTTCGGGGGGGATCCAACAGTGATCATCGCCATCGGGAAGGCCGCGGCCGCCATGTGTCGTGGTGCTCACCGGGCGCTGGGCCCTGTCACCGGCGTATGCGTCACCGACACCCCTGGAACGGTCCCCGATGGGATCGAGCTCCTCATCGGGGACCACCCGATTCCCGGAGACGCCAGCTTCGAGGCGGGAGCGCGCGCGCTCGAGGTTGCTCGATCGGCAAGCGGCCGGTGCGTGGCCCTCATTTCAGGTGGTGGATCTGCCCTCTGCGAGCAGCCCTTGCCAGGAGTCGACCGGTCATACCTCCAGCAAGTGAACACTCTGCTTCTGGGTGGAGGTGCGTCAATCGAGGAAACGAATCTGGTCCGACGGCATCTGTCGGCGATCAAGTGCGGCGGAATAGCCCGGGCCGTCAGTGGACCTCTCGAAACGTACGTGCTCTCGGACGTTGGTGGTGCTGGGCCGGGTGTGGTCGCCTCGGGCCCGACCATCCCCACGTCAGCGGATCCGCAAGCAGCCAAGGCGCTGATGAAGCGATTCGGCATTCCCATTCCCGACGCGGTTTGGGACGTCATGAGCCAACGGCCGGCCGATACCCCTCCTTCGACGAACGTCACGGTGCTGGCCGACGGGCGGGTAGCGGCGGAGGCTGTTGCCGACGCCGCCCGAGAGGACGGCCTCCAATCCCGGATCAGCAAAGGATGGATCGCCGGCCCCCTCGAGACGGCTCTTGACCAGTTCTTCGCCGGGTCAGGTTCCGGGGTGACCATTGCCACCGGCGAGCCCACGGTGGACGTCCGCGGCGCAGGCGCCGGTGGTCGCAACTCTCACGCCGCTCTCCTTGCGGCAGCTCGACTCAGGGGCCAGGAGAGCCTGTTCGCTTCCTTCGCAACCGACGGCATCGACGGGCGGTCGGATTCGGCCGGCGCCATCGTGGATGGCACCACCGTCGATCGGGGTGGGGACCCGGAGGACAGTCTTCGCAACTTCGACTCCGCCCGGTACCTCGATGACACCGGTGACCTGATCCGAACCGGCCCGACAGGGACCAATGTGGCCGACCTTTGGGTGCTCTGGCGATCATGAGCTCGACAGGGAACCTATATTGATCGGGCATCTCATCTGAAGGACTCATGGAAAAGACAGTCGTCATCACGGGAGGAACGGGGGGTCTGGGGACCTCACTTGTGAGACGTCTCATCGTCGAGGACTATCGACTCGCCGTCACTTACCTACTACCCGACGAAGCACGAGAGTTCGAGCAGGAATTCGATGTCGACGAGGACCGGTTGCTGCTGACAAGGGTCGATGCCACCAACACCGAGGCCGTGGCATCGCTCTTCAAGGACGTTTCCGAGAAGTGGGGAGCGATTCACGGAGTGTGCTCCCTCGTCGGTGGGTGGGCCGGGGGTCGTGACGTTGAAGAGACCGACGACGTGCGCTTCGATCGAATGCTCGATATCAATCTTCGATCCGCGTTCTATGCAGTCCGCGCCGCCGTCCCCTACCTCAGGGAAGCTGGTTGGGGAAGGGTCGTTCTGGTTGGCAGTCGGGCCGCCATCGACTTCCCCGAGAGCCAGGCTGCGTTCAACATCGCCAAAGCAGGGGTGGTTGCCCTCGGTCGCAGCGTGGCCCAGGAACTGGACGGTACGGGTGTCACCGCCAATGTGTTGATGCCGTCGGTGATCGACACTCCGGCGACCAGACAATCTTTGCCATATGCAGATTACGTCGACTGGCCAACTCCGGATGAAATCGCAGCCGTCGCCCAGTTCGTTCTCAGCGATGCGTCCGGGGTCATGAACGGGGCTGTGATACCCGTCTACGGCCGCGCCTAA
>JAPUJM010000156.1 GCA_027296205.1 Actinomycetota bacterium | reverse complement strand
ACTCCGCGATCGGGGTGTTGAAACACCGATCCGGCCCAAAACGCTCGGTGAGTCGCTGGGTGGCCTTGAACACACCACCCTTTTCGCGAGCGACATCCTCGCCAAACACGATGGTGTCCGGGTGAGCTTCGAAGACTTCATGGAGGGCTCGGTTCACCGCTGTGATCAGGTTGATGCGCTCGCCGTCGGGAATGACTTCCGGCTCGGTCGCCGCCGGACCCGGCTCGATGACCCTGGCATAGACCCGGGAGGTGGGCTCGTCGGGGTCGGGCGAGCTCTCGGCCTGTTCGACAGCGTTGGCAAGTTCGTCGACAACGCTCGAGTCGAGTTCGGCTTCCTCGGTCTCGGTGAGCATCCGATTCTCGATCAGGTACTGCTGGAGGCGGGCAACAGGGTCCTTCTTGCGCCACGTCTCCACCTCGTCACGCGACCGGTAGAGACTGTCGTTGTCGTCTGACGTGTGCGCGTAATACCGATAGGTATCGGCCTCGATGAGGGTCGGTCCATCCCCGGCCCTGGCCCTCGTCACTGCACGTTGCATCGCAGCAAGGACCTCGAGGGGGGAGTTGCCGTCGATGGCGTGACCGGGGAACCCGTAACCAGCGGCACGGTCGGCGACCTGGCCGGCGACCTCTTCCTCTGACGGCACCGAGATGGCATAGTGATTGTTCTCGATGACGAATATCAACGGGAGCTGGTGAATTCCGGCCCAGTTCATGGCTTCGTGCCAGTCGCCTTCCGACGTCGCCCCCTCGCCCCCGTAAACAACGACCACAGCGTCCGAGCCTTGTGTCTTGACCCCATGAGCGATCCCGGCCGCATGAGGAAACTGGGTACCGATCACCGATGACTGGGTGAGGACTCTCTTCTCCGGATCAGACCAATGGCTGGGAAGTTGACGGCCACCTGACATCGGGTCGTCTTTCTTGGCGAACACCCCGAGAAAGATGTCCTCGGGGGAAAAACCCCAAGCGAGGGCCACACCCATGTCGCGGTAGTAGGGGAGTACCCAGTCCTTCTCTCTGTCCAGCGCGAATACAGAGGCCACCTGTATCGCCTCGTGTCCGGAGGAGCCCAACACGAAGGCTGCCCGCCCCTGTCGCTGCAGTGCCCACATTCGGTCGTCGACACGTCGGGCCATGAGCATGAGCCGATACATCTCGATCAGCCGATCGTCGTCGAGCCCGAGGCTTCGATGGTTGAGATTGTCCTTCACGATGTGCACAGTCAGTTGCGATCGTCCCCGCTCCGTCGGAACCGCCGGAGATCGCCGATGTCCTGGATTCGGTCTTCGGCGACCTTCATCGCCGCATCGTTGGGGTTGATCCCGCGCTCTTCGGCGGTATCGAGGATCTTCATGGTGGCGTCGAAAATCGAGTCCACACGATGAAGGGCCCGGGTCTTCGAGAAGCCGTGTAGCTCGTCGTGGACATTGATGAGCCCTCCAGCGTTCACCACAAAGTCGGGGGCGTAGAGGATGCCCCGATCCGCCAGCCGCTCAGCGTCCTTGTCGGTGGCCAATTGATTGTTGGCACTACCCACGATGGCGGCACAGTTGAGTTCGGGAATGGTCATCTCGCTGAGACTGGCACCCAGGGCGCATGGCGAGAAGAAGTCGCAGTCAACCTCGTGGATCTCGTCGGAGTCGACCGCCTTCACGTCATAGTTGTCGACCGCGGCCCGGATCGCAGGTTCGTAGGCGTCGGTGACGATCACCTCGGCTCGGGCTTCTACGAGCAGTTGGACGTAGGCCGAGCCGACCTTGCCCACTCCTTGGACGGCAAACCGGCGTCCGGCGATGTCCCGGTCACCCCACAGTTTCTGAGCGACTGCCCGGGTGGCGGCATACAAGCCCCGAGCGGTCACTGGCGACGGGTCACCCGACCCGCCGAGTGCCACCGAGTTCCCCAGGGCCCAGCGGGTCTCCCGGCGAACCATGTCCAGGTCCGCGGGGGTGGTGCCGACGTCCTCGGCAGTGATGTAACGACCTCGCAGTGAGTCGACGATTCGACCGTAGGCCCTGAACAGACGCTCGCTCTTGTCGGTGCGTGGGTCGCCGATGATGACGGCTTTTCCGCCGCCGAGGTCGAGTCCTGCGGCTGCCGCCTTATAGCTCATCCCCTTGGAGAGTCGGAGGACGTCGTCGAGGGCGTCGCTCTCGGATTCGTATGGAAAAAAGCGAGTCCCGCCTAAAGCGGGACCGAGAGCCGTGCTGTGAATGGCAATAATCGTCTTGAGACCAGATACCTTGTCGTATCCGTAGAGGACCTGCTCGTGACCCTCTTTGGCTACCTCATCGAAAACGAACAAGGCTCGGACCTCCTCTGGAACTCGTGATGCAACCTGTTCTCGATACTACCGCCGCCCCGAATCTTGCGCTCAGAGGGCCGCCGACTCGACGGTGTGCCAGGATGGGGGGATGACCAAGGCGGCGTACCTCAGGGTCTATTCACCGGAGGCCAGTGTCTCACGAGATCCGGTGCCCGGTTTCGTTCGTTCCTACGGGATGCTCTCCGAGGCCGAAGCGGACAACAACTGGACCG
>JAPUJM010000155.1 GCA_027296205.1 Actinomycetota bacterium | reverse complement strand
GACGTCGACGCCTACGTCGAGAAACGATCGGTGCAGGTCTCGGATCACATCGGGCCGACGAAGAGTGAGAATGTCGAGGCAGCCATCAAACTCGGGCCCACCAAAGTCATCGTCGGTCAGACCCAGTGTCTGGAGGTTGGTACCGGTGGCCCCGTCAAAGATGACAACCCCGGAAGCGATGGCGTCGAGATACGACATCACGAGTTGTCCCCACATTGCACGAGATAGACCTTTTTGGTCACGGTCTGCTCCTTTGTTTCTCACGAAACGCTTGAGAGATCCATGAACCGAGGCCCAAGGTCACTCATCGAATCAGGCATTGGCACCGTGCTTTCGCCGGTTGCCGCGGCGTCAAAGGGCCTGTTCCCTCAGCCGCTCGAGATGAGCGTTTCTTAACCCATATACTATCGGCGGGCGACGTCTGACAATCAAGGGCTACCTGAATCATCGGGTCGAGCGCTCCGGGTGCTCGCTGGCGATGAAGCTAAGCGGCTACGGACGGGGGTCGAGAAAAACCACCGGAATCTCGCGTTGGGTTCTCAACTGATACTCGGCATACGCGTGATAGGCATCAACGATGCGAGGCCACCAACGAGCCCTCTCGTTGGAGTCGGCCGTCCGAGCAACCATTCGTACCCGAGTCCCCGGAAGCTCCACAACCACCTCGCGGCGCGACTCCAGGTTGAGATACCAATCCGGGTAATGGTCTCGACCACCGTACGAGGCGATCACCACCAGCCGATCACCATCCCTGAGGTAAAGCAGGGGAACGGTGTGTGCCTCACCCGTGACCCGTCCTGAAGTAGTGAGCAGCAGCATGTCGTTGTCGACCAATCGTTTGCCAAGGCGGCCTTGGGTCATCTGAAAGAGCCTTCTATGAACTCTCGACCACCGTCTAATGCTGGAATCTCTCATCGGACGAAGGTAACCATCCCCAACCTGATGTTGTATGGCCCGTATCCGGGCCATACAACCTGAGGTACGCGGTTTTGGGGTGCTAACCCCCACTCGTTGGTGATCCGGGGGAATCGGATAGCCTCGGTCTCATGAGATTTGGAGCGTTCGTACCACATGGATGGAGACTCGACCTGGCAGGCCTGAGCCCGGACGAGCACTGGCCCACCATGCTGAAGGTGGCCAGGGCCATCGAGGAACTTGGCTACGAGTCCCTCTGGGTGTACGACCACTTCCACACGGTCCCCGAGCCGACACAGGAAGTCACCTATGAAGCCTGGACCTTGATGGCGGCGCTGGCGGCCACGACCGACACCGTCCGCCTCGGGCAGATGTGCACCTGCAACACCTACCGGCCACCCTCGTATCTGGCCAAGGTCGCCGCCTCCATCGACGTGATTTCGAACGGTCGGTTGGAGATGGGGATAGGAGCCGGCTGGTACGAGCACGAGCACGACGGTTACGGCTACGAGTTCCTCCCTCCGGCGGTCCGTCTAGGGATGCTTCTAGAAGGCGTCGAGATCATGAAGGCGCTTTGGACCGAGGACGAGGTCACCTACGAGGGCAAGTACTACAACCTCAAGGGAGCCATCTGTCAGCCGAGGCCCGTCCAGAAGCCACACATACCCTTCTGGATCGCCGGTGGTGGCGAAAAGATAACCTTGAGAATCGCCGCCCGGTACGCCGCCTACACCAACTTCGGGATTTCCATCGACGAGTTTCGGCACAAGTCGGAAGTGTTGAGAGGCCACTGCGACGACGTCGGCACCGACTATGACGCCATCGTCCGCTCCACCAATCTCAACATCGTGTGTGGGGAGAACGAGGCCGAGGTGGATGAGAAGAAGGCCTGGCTGAGAGGTCATCTCTCCGAGTACATCCCCGAGGACAAGGCAGAGGAAAACGCGTCCCTACTCGACTCGATGTCCGGGACCCCGGACCAGATTGTGTCCAAACTCAAAGAATGGGAAGCGGATGGGATGGACTATGCCATCGTCTACTTCCCCGACGTCGCGTACGACGCCTCGAGCATCGAGTTGTTCGCAAGGGAGGTCATGCCTCAGTTCAAGTGAGGCCGTTCGTCAGTTTTCACTGAAACCGCAGGTGTCGTCGAGATCGTCCAGACCCAACTCTTCCTGTGCAATCTCGGGATTGGCCATCAGGGCCTGAGCATCTTCTCTGATCCTGGAGATGTCGTAGTAGGTGCGACCGAGCGAGCTGCCCGTCTTGTACTCGGTTCGTGTAATCCGCAGCGTCGCTATCCGATCTGTGGAGATCACCGGCAGCAGGTCGATGAAATCGGCGAGACGCTCCTGGGGGATGTCGGTCATCAGGCTTCTCTTCATCGCCTCGGCGATTGCACCGAACCGGAAGAGGATCTCGGTGGGACTTGACTGCTCCAAGACAGCCTCGAGAACGCAGCGCTGACGGTTCATCCGGTTGAAGTCGTCTGAGTTTCGTCTTATTCGGGCATACGCAAGAGCCTCATGACCGTTGAGGTGTCGTGTCCCTTCCTTGATTTCGATGCTCTCGATGCTCCCGTCCTCGTGCGGGTAGGTGTCGTCGAATATGGTCTCCGGTATTTCGATGGTCACGCCACCGAGGGCGTCCACGACATCGACAAACCCATCAAGTGTGAGCAGGGCGTAGTAGTGGATCGGGATTCCGAATATCTCACCAACGGCCCCCTTTATGGCGTTGATCGGTGGGTCGTTGGGACCGGGGAATGATTCCGGATTCTGAACACCGGCCTGATAGAGGTCGGTGATCAAGCCGGGGAAACAGTCACAGTCCCACACCCCCATACCCTCGGGGAGCGGTGCGTTGGACAGATCCCGAGGCACCGAGAACATCGCGGTGTCTCCCGTCGATGGGTCGATGCTGACGACGATGGTCGTATCGGTGCGAAGCCCTCTCCGGCCCTCGCCGGCGTCGGCGCCGAGCAGAACGATGTTGAGACGCTCCAGACCGTCCCACAGCGTTGGGCTGGTCGTGGTCGTCGTCTGATCGGGGGTTGCGGTCGATGTGATGACACCGGGAACTCCAGACGGGGCCGGCTCCGACGCAGAGAACACGGTGTCGATGAGGCTTGCCTGGACGACGACGACATAGCCAAATGAGAGGTGTGGCACGACCAGCGCCACACCGACGGCCGCAATACCCAGACTGGTCAACCATTTTGGCGCGCTCGACTCGGGGACCGAGTAGTAGGCATCTGAAGCGGCCAACCACCTATAGGCGAGTATCGCCAGATTGATCACCATCAACACGGCTAGAGCCCCTGACGAAACCCAGACTTTGAGGACATCGCTTGGAAGGAAAAAGAGCCAGAGCAGGACAAGACCGGCGATCACCGCATCGGCAATGAGGAGCCAGCGGCCGACGAGACGACGACCGACGTAGGCCTGTCCCAGCCCGGGCAATAAG
>JAPUJM010000154.1 GCA_027296205.1 Actinomycetota bacterium | reverse complement strand
TGGAGTGTCATCACAAGCTTGAAATCGTCATCTCGGTCGAGTTTGGCTTTCAGTTCTTCTCGGTCGATCGTCTCGATGTCCATGGCGGCTTCCTTCCGGTCCTAAGTCAGCCCAAGCCTAGAGATGTTGATGACTCTGATCTCACAGGCCCCAAGGCATGAATGGGGCGGTTCGAGCGGCAGCAGTCTCACCTCTCTTTGGAGGAATGGCCCTCATGCCAATGGATCGGACGAGCCGGATCTGGTTGATCGGAATGATGGCATTGGTGGTATCCGCCTGCGGACTGACGGGTTCGGGCGACATTGTCACCGAAGAACGAGAGGTGGGATCTTTTCGAGGCATCTCGATCTGCGGTGGTGTGGATGTCGAATTGGTTGTTGACCCATCTGCCGTTCAGTCGGTTTGGGTGACATACGACGACAATCTTCTCGATCGAGTCGAGACCCGGGTCGAAAGTGACGTCTTGGTCGTGGAGCTGAGCGGCATCGTCAATGTGATCGGTAGTGGGCGATTCGTCAGCATCACCATGAGCGAAGTAGACACCATCGATGCCGGCGGCGGTTCTGATCTGACCGCAATAGGTGAGACGGACAGCTATCAGCTGAACGCCGGCGGCGGATCGGATACTGACCTGAGCGGGCTGAGAGCGAGCCTCGTCGAGGTGAGCGTCAGCGGAGGAGCAGATGCTCGCATTTTCACCTCTGACTCCGCCATAGGGCAAGCATCGGGCGGTTCTGATATCACGGTGTTCGGTAGTCCAGCCCAGTTGAACATCAGCACAAGTGGCGGCGCCGACGTCAAATCCGGGTGATCGACCGCGCTTGGCGGTGATGAGGGCGGGTGTCGCCGGGTAGGGTCAGATCATGGGTATCGAAGCATTGCGTGCCGATGACAGCCGGTTCGTCGACCTTCCCGACTGGCCTTACTCATCTCATTTTGTTGAGGATCTTCACGGCTATGAGGGTCTGCGTTTGCACTACATCGACGAGGGGCCTGTCGACGCCAAGGTGATTCTGTGCCTGCATGGGGAGCCGACATGGGCGTATCTGTTTCGGCGCATGATCCCGGTCTTCCTCGAAGCCGGCTATCGAGTGGTAGCACCTGATCATTTCGGCTTCGGACGGTCGGACAAGCCGGTCGACGATGCCGTTTACACCTTCGACTTCCACCGGGACGCCCTCCTGGCTTTCATCGAGGACCTCGACCTCTCCGAGATAACACTTGTCGTCCAGGACTGGGGAGGACTTCTCGGTCTCACACTCCCTGTCGCGTTTCCGCACCGGATCTCGGGCCTGCTGATCATGAACACGGCCTTCGCCGTTGGGGTCGAGCCAACCGAAGGGTTCATCGCATGGCGAGATTACGTAGCCAAAACGCCCGACTTCGACGTCGGTCGGCTGATGGGAAGGAGCGTGCCCCATCTCAGCCCAGAAGAAATCGCAGCCTACGATGCCCCCTTCCCCAATCCCGAGCACCAAGCGGGCGTCAGGACATTCCCGGCGTTGGTCCCTACCGACCCGTCGATGGACGGCGTCGAAGTGTCCCGTCAAGCCGTCAGTTGGTGGTCCGAGCAGTTCGACGGTCGTTCCTTCATGGCGATCGGCATGCAGGATCCGGTTCTGGGCCCGTCGGTCATGGAACGTGTCCACAGAGCCATTCGCAACTGCCCGGAGCCGATGCGAGTCGAAGAGGCCGGCCACTTCGTACAGGAGTGGGGTGAACAAATCGCAAGAGCAGCTCTCGACTCCTGGGCCGATTGACCGACCAGCCTCACCAGAGCCGACACACGCCGGCTACCAACCACGCGACAGCGCTGCCTCTTCACCCGGCACAGGTCAACGTCCGGCGCGGTGCGACTCGATCAGCTCCGCCACTTCGGGGAATCGCCGGTCGATCTCGTAGCTGTATCCGTCCCAGTAGCCGTCACGCTCGGGATCGAAATGACGAACCGGAGCGTCGGTGTTGGCGAGGGCAATGGTCTTCATCTGAGACTCCACTTCACTCATCGAAGTGAGGGCCTCGCCCGCTGGGATCGCGGGCAGAACACACATGCTGACTCGCTGTCCGTAGCGGAGCGTCGGGGAGTACGGGTGTTCCCATACCCGGTGGGTTCCGGTCATGACCACCGGCAGAAGAGGACGGGCCAGTCGATCGGCCAGGACGAAGGCGCCCCGTGTGAAGGCGACCTCGACTCCCAATATCGAGCCTTGCGGGAAGACCACGAGGCTTTCCCCTTGATCGAGAACGTCGCGGCAGTGGCCGAGTAGTTGTCGAAGCTCGCGAGCGCCCGACGCGGCTGCAACCTCGATCTGATCTGATGTTCTGAGGAATCTTCCGAGATGAGCCCAGTCGAACAGCTCATCTCTGACCAGGTAGCGAAGTCGAAGCGGGAGCCGTGTGAGCAGGAGAGGGTCGGCAAACCCCTCGTGCAGCGGGGCGACCACATAGCCCTGGTCGCAGTCAACGTGGTGAAGACCTTCCACGTCGACCTGCATATCGAGAAAACGAACAGTCATGTTGGCCCAGGCTGAGATGGCCTTGTGGAGGATCTCGGGGTCGGCCCACCTGGCCAGACCGGTCAGAACCGGCTCTCCCAGCACGATGACAATGCCGGCTGCGACGAC
>JAPUJM010000153.1 GCA_027296205.1 Actinomycetota bacterium | reverse complement strand
CTGGGAGGGCGGACTCTGGGCGCCGAGGATTTCTCACCTGTCTCGGTGCTCCTCACCATCCACTTCCTGACGTTCATCGTGATCCTGTTGCCGATCGAGCAACTGGTCGTGAGAAGGCTCACGATCGATCGGTCCAGATCCGGCCTACCGGCACGGGCATACTGGCTGGCTGGCTCGACGATGGCCGTGGCAACTCTGCTCGCCTTCCTCGGGGCCGAGCATTACCTCAACGGGGACCGCCGATTTGTCGTCTTCACCGCGCTGACCATCGGCGTCCACTTCGTGTTTGCCGTTGCCCGCGGCCATCTGGCGGGTTGGAGGAGATTCCGTGCCTATGGCATGTCCTCGGGCAGCGCCTCCCTTGTTCGTCTGCTTGTCGCCGTAGGAGTGACCTTGGTGAGACCTTCCGCTACCGGGTTCGCTCTCGGTCTGATCCTTGGTCCGCTGGTCGTGCTCGCCTGGAAGCCGTTTCGTCGCGTCGAGGTCGACCGCAAGGAATTGGACGAGGATGCCGGGGGCACCCTCGATGACCGGGGCCTGCTCACCGGGCTGGTCCTTGCCGCCGCATCCTCGCAAGCGCTCCTTCTCGCTGGACCACTCGCCGTCGGGGTGCTGGGTGGTTCGGCCGTCGAGATCAGCATCGCCTTCGCGGCATTCACTTTGGGACGCGCACCCCTCACGTTCGGTTACAACCTCCTGGCCCGGGTCCTCCCCCCGTTTACCGAAATGGCGGCACGGGGGGAACGTCAGGAGTTGCAGGCGTGGGCCCGAGGCATGGGATGGGCTGCGTCGGGCTTGGCCGTGATCGCCGCCGGCATGGGATGGCTGCTCGGACCGTGGGTTGTCGAGGTGGCATTTGGGGCCGACTTCGCACCGAGTCGTCTCACCGCGGCCGCCATCTCATTTGGCGTCGTGTTTGCCGGCGGCGGTCTCTTCGTCGGTCAAATCCTGGTGGCGCGCGGACAGTCACTCAGGCTGACTGTCGCTTGGCTGAGCGGTCTCCTTTCCGCCGTGGCGGCTGTCATCCTCGCCGCGTCATTGGAGATCGTGGCCAGGGTCGCCGTCGCCTTCGTTGTCGGTGAGGTCGTTGCCCTCACCGCCCTCGTCGCCGGCGCCGTCATCGTCCGGGACGCCGCTGCGATCAGGGAAGACTCCCTGGCGGCTGCCGCGGTCGCCAAAAGGACGCTCGACATCGCAGTTTCGCTGGTAGTGCTCGTGTTGACCACACCGCTGATCGTCCTGGCGGGCATCGCCGTCCGGATCGATGGCCCCGGACCAGTTTTCTTCCGGCAGACCAGGATCGGACAGCGGGGAAGGCCCTTCGGCATGTTGAAGATCAGAACCATGAAGGCAGACAGCGACGAACAGGTCTTCGCCGACCATCTGGCACGTCTCGAAGCGTCACGACACGCCGAGATGGCGCCCATGATTCGCATCGAGGAAGACGATCGGGTCACCGCAGTCGGTCACTTCCTGCGCCGCTGGTCGATCGACGAATTGCCCAACCTCTGGAACGTTGTCCGTGGGCCGATGTCACTGGTCGGGCCGAGGCCGCTGGTGTCTGCGGAGGCCGAGATGATCGGTCTGGACAATCCTCGCTTCGACGTGAAACCCGGGATCACCGGTCTGGCACAGATCGAGGGACGCGACACCATCACGATGGCGGAGAGAACCCACTACGACGAGTTGTACGTCAAGACCAGATCGGTGCCTCTCGACGTGAAGATCCTCATCCGGACCCTCACAGCAGTGTTCCGGGAGTCGGGGGACTAGGCGAAGTCACCGCTCAAAATGCGTTCCTGATGCATGGTTCGTCGCCTCTGATCATTTAGCCGCCCAGAAAGCGACTTGCCGCGGAATGTACGGTCTCCCGCATGAACCGACACGAGACCGCGACCAAAGCGTTCACCGCCGTCGAGGAAGAGCTCCGTTCCATCTCGAAGTGGATGTATGAGAACCCTGAGCTGGCTTACGAGGAGTTCGAGTCGTCACGACGGCTGACCGGGTTTCTCGCTGACCACGGTTTTGAGGTCAGCTACCCGGCCTACGGGCTCGACACCGCCTTTGAGGCTCGAGCCGGATCGAGCGGTCCTCGAGTCGTCATCTGCTGCGAGTACGACGCGTTGCCAGGCGTCGGACATGCCTGCGGTCACAACATAATCGCCACGTCCTCGGTCGGCGCCGGGGCTGCCCTGGCCAGTCTGGCCGAGGAACTTGGGATCCGGGTCACCGTCCTCGGAACCCCCGCGGAGGAGGGCGGAGGGGGCAAGATCGACCTGATCAACGCCGGGGCCTTCGACGACGCGGCAGCCTCGATGCTGATCCATCCCAGCATTCGAAACCTTGCCGACCCGAGGCTCCTCACAGCTCAGGGACTCACCGTCGAGTTCCACGGCAAGGAGGCCCACGCCGCGGCCACACCGCACAAGGGGGTCAACGCCCTGGACGCGTTTGTCCAGGCCTACAACAACGTGTCGACACTGCGACAGCAGTTCCTCCCGGACGACCGCGTGCATGGCGTGCTCGACGATGGTGGCGTCGCCCCGAACGTGATCCCCGCCTACACCAAGTCACGGTGGATCGTCCGAGCCGGGACCGGGGAGCGCTTCGACGAGCTGAAGAAGCGGATAATGGACTGTTTCGAAGCGGCTGCCACCTCGACAGGTTGCCGTCTCGAGGTCTCCACCGAAGGCGAGCCGTACACCGACCTCGTCAGCAGCCCGGCGATGACCGAGCTGTTCGTGGCCAGTTGCGACGCAATTGGTCGACCGATGCCGACATTCGCCGACACAGGAGTGCAGACTTTCGCATCGTCCGACATGGGCAACGTGAGTCATGTCGTCCCATCGATTCATCCGTCCATCGCCGTCGAGACCGACGCCGTCAACCATCAGCCTGAGTTCGCTGCCGCCACGATCACGCCATCCGGCGAGCGTGCCATCCGCGACGGGGCCCTCGCCATGGCCTACACGATCATCGACATGGCCGAGCAGAATGTCTGGGACCGACTCTGACTACGGTTCGAGCATGAGTCGAAAACAGAGCGCAGAGCAGGCATTCTCCTCAGTCGAGGGCGACCTGCAAGCCCTATCGAAGTGGATGTACGAGAACCCGGAGCTCGGGTACCAGGAGTTCGAGTCCTCGCGTCGACTAGGTGAATTCCTCGGTGAGCACGGATTCGAGGTCAAATATCCCGCATACGATTTGGAAACATCGTTCGAGGCGAACGCCGGATCGAGCGGTCCCCGCGTCGTCATCTGCTGCGAGTATGACGCCCTTCCCGAAGTCGGGCACGCCTGCGGCCACAACATCATCGCCACGGCTGCTCTCGGCGCCGGAATCGCCACCGCGGCGATGGCAGACGAACTGGGGATCCGGGTGACGGTCTTGGGAACGCCCGCCGAAGAGGGTGGAGGCGGCAAGGTGGCCCTGATCGACGCCGGCGCCTTTGAGGGTGCCGCCGCCTCGATGATGATCCACCCGCATCCGGAGGATCAGCTCGACCCCTCTTTCCAGGCGAGAGAGAGCTTCACCGTTGAGTACTTTGGCAAGGAGTCCCACGCAGCTTTTGCTCCACAGGTCGGCATCAACGCGCTGGATGCCTTCGTCCAGGCCTATCTCAACGTGGCGACATTCAGACAGCACATGCTTCCCGACGATCGGGTGCATTGCATCATCACCCACGGTGGGGACGCCTCCAATATCATCCCTGCATACACCGCCTCGTCCTGGGGCATCAGGTCCGGCACCAACGAGCGTCTTCAGGAGCTCGTGCCCAAGATCAAGGCCTGTTTCGAGGCCGCGGCAACGGCGACGGGGTGTCGAATCGAAGTGACCCCAAACGACTACCCGTATCTCAACATGACCAACAACTCGGTCATGACCGCGCTCTACTCGGCGAACTCGGCGTCTCTCGGGCGCTCCATGCCCACCGAAGCGGAGATGGGGGCCTCAGGGGGCTCGTCCGACATGGGCAACGTCAGCCAGGTCGTCCCATCCATTCACCCGATGCTTGGCATCGAGTGTGGCGATGCCGTCAACCACCAGAAGGCGTTCGCGGCCGCAACGGTGACGCCATCCGGTGACGAGGCAATCCGTGATGGTGCCCTGGCAATGGCCTACACCATCATCGATATGGCGGAGCAGGACATCTGGGACACGCTCTCTAGTTGAGCCGAGACAACCGCTTCGGCACTGACGGCGTTAGCCTGCCGACAACCTAGCGACCGAATAGCCAGTGAGCGAAACCGAGAAAGTACTTCAGGTCACCGACCTCTGGACCCAGTTCAACACCCAGGACGGGATGGTTCACGCCGTCAACGGCGTCAGCTTCGACCTCAACAAGGGCGAGTTCCTTGGTATTGTTGGTGAGAGCGGATCCGGGAAGAGTGTGACGATGATGTCCCTGCTTCGTCTGATACCGATGCCTCCCGGCGAGATCGTCGGGGGCGAAGCCATCTTCGAAGATCGGGATCTTCTGACTCTCGACATTGATGAACTGAAGCGGGTTCG
Organism: Actinomycetota bacterium; assembly: GCA_027296205.1. Lineage (GTDB taxonomy): Bacteria > Actinomycetota > Acidimicrobiia > Spongiisociales > ZC4RG35 > SZUA-217. The sequence goes on along the minus strand of JAPUJM010000153.1, from coordinate 4,662 downwards.
GGGTGGAAAGATTGGGTTCATCTTCCAGGACCCGATGACCTCCCCGAACCCAGTGCTCACCATCGGTCGTCAGATTGAGGAGTCTCTCGCACTCCATACCGACACACCCGCCAAGGAACTCAGCAGTCGCGCCGCCGGCTTGCTCGAGTTGGTCGGGATCCCCGACGCCGAGCAACGCCTCAAGGGGTACCCCCACGAGCTGTCCGGCGGAATGCGTCAGCGGGTGATGATCGCAATCGCCCTCGCCTGTGACCCACAGCTGCTCATTGCCGATGAGCCGACCACCGCCCTCGATGTGACCATTCAGGCCCAGATCATCAAGATCGTCCGCGATCTGCGAGACGAGCTCGGCACAGCCGTCATCTGGATCACTCACGATCTTGGAGTCGTCGCCGGTCTCGTCGACCGGGTGCTGGTGATGTACGGCGGCGAAATCGTCGAAGAAGCCCTGGTCGGTGAGCTCTATGCCAAGCCACAGCATCCCTACACCGCGGGTCTGCTCGGCTCGCTGCCTCGTCTCGACCAGAAGGGCCAGGAGCTGATCAACATCAAGGGACAACCGGCCAGCCTCTACGCCAAGCCGACCAGCTGCACATTCGCCCCGCGCTGCGAATACGCATACGACCTCTGCAGGAACGAGAACCCGGAGCTGACCAAGATAAGCGAAACTCATGCAGTCGCCTGCTGGTGGGACATGGAAAACGACAGACCCCGCTATGGACGCTGACACTGTGGACCCGGCCGCTCCCAGCAACGCCAACCCCGAGGTCCTGGTCAGCGTGACCAACGTGAAAAAGCACTTCCCGATCATGAAGGGCGTCTTCAGACGTCAGGTTGGTGCCGTCCGGGCCGTCGATGGCGTCAGCTTTGACATCTATCGCGGCGAGACCCTTGGCCTGGTCGGCGAGAGCGGGTCGGGAAAGTCGACCACCGGCCGGGTCATCCTGCAGCTCGACGAGGCCACCGAGGGAAGCGTCACTTTCGAAGACAAGGAGCTCACCGAGACCAAAGGCGAGGACCTCCGTAAGTTGCGTCCGCGGATGCAGATGATCTTCCAGAACCCACATGCCTCGTTGAACCCGAGGATGACGGTAGGGACGATCATTGCTGAGCCCCTCAAGGAGCACAAGAAGTCTAAAGGCGACGAACGCCAGCGCAGGGTCGCCGAGCTCCTGAGTCTGGTCGGACTGGAGCCAAAACATGCCAACAGGTATCCCCACGAATTCTCCGGAGGCCAGCGGCAACGCATCGGCATCGCCCGCGCCATCGCCCTCAGCCCCGATTTCATCGTCTGTGACGAGCCGATCGCTGCCCTGGACGTTTCGATCCAGGCACAGGTGGTCAATCTCCTGGAAGACCTTCAAGATGTCCTCGGGCTGACCTATCTCTTCATCAGCCATGACCTCTCCATGGTTCGCCACATCGCCGATCGGGTGGCCGTGATGTACCTGGGCAAGATCATGGAACTGGCAGACGTCGACGATCTCTACAACGACCCCAAGCACCCTTACACCCAAGCCCTGCTTTCGGCTGTGCCGGTCCCCGACCCCGAGGTGGAGGCAGCCCGCCGGCACGTCATTCTGGAAGGCGACATTCCCAGCCCCGCCAACCCGCCTCCCGGCTGTGTTTTCAACACCCGTTGCCCAATTGCACAGGACCGCTGCATCGCCGAGGTACCCGAGTGGCGCGAGCTCGGCACCGATCACTGGGTTGCCTGTCACTTCGCCAAATAGACCCGGTCAGGAGCAGTCCCCCCCGGTCCAGTCGCTTTCCCATCCTTATGGAGCGAAACACTGTTACCGTTCCTCCGATCCCGGTCGTCGTACCGGATACATGGAGGAGAAAACTATATGAAAAGAGTTAAATGGCTGGCCCTGTTTGCCGTGCTGGCACTTGTGCTGGCGGCGTGCGGGGATGGCGACGATGGTGCCGTCGATACCACCGAAGGTGATGGCGGAGCCGCCGACACCACCGAGGCTCCCGACACCACCGAGGCTCCCGACACCACCGAGGCTCCCGATACGGGTGCGATGGCTGGTCAGGGTGGCGAGCTGCTGCTCTTGCAGTGGCAGGCACCGTCACAGGCCAACGCCTATCTCTCGACCGGAACCAAGGACTTGCTCGCCGGGTCAATCGTTCTCGAGCCTCTGGCCGAGTACGCCCCCGACGGGTCAGTGGTCCCGACACTTGCTGCCGAGATTCCGACTATTGAGAACGGTGGCGTAGCGGCGGACTTCACCTCAGTCACATGGACGCTCAAGGAAGGCGTGCTGTGGTCCGACGGAACCCCGTTCACGGCAGACGATGTCGTGTTCAGCTGGGAGTACTGTCAGGACGAGTTGACCGGTTGTTCGGCCGACTTCACAGTGGTGGCAGACGTGGTTGCTGTTGATGACCTCACGGTCACCATCAACTTCACGGACCCCACCCCCTACCCGTACGGCGTGTTCGTGTCCTACACGCAGCCGATCATCCAGCGCGCCCAGTTCGAGGGCTGCGTAGGTGAGCAGGCCAGCGCTTGCACCGACGAGAACTTCATGCCGATCGGCACCGGTCCCTACATGGTGACCGAGCTGAAGCCTGAAGACACCGTCTCCTACGAGTACAACCCGAACTACCGCGGCGCCGCTGAAGGTCAGCCGTTCTTCGGGACTGTCACCATCAAAGGTGGCGGCGACGCCGAGGCATCGGCTCGCTCCGTGCTCGAGATAGGTGAGGCTGACTACGCCTGGAACCTCCAGGTCGCCCCGGAGATTCTCCAGCCGATGGAGGCAGCCGGCTTTGGCATCGTGCTGACATCGTTCACTGCGAACGTTGAGCACATCAACCTCAACCAGACCGATAACAGGGCGGACCCACCGTCGGAGTGGACCGAAGATGGATCGGGTAACAACCCGCTCTTCTTCAACAACCCACAGCTCGCCCGGGCACTGTCCCTGGCGATCGACCGTGATGCCTTGGTTCAGGTCGGTTATGGGCCCACCGGTACTCCAACCTGCTCAATGTGGCCGGTCGGTGACCAGCAGTCCCACAACAACGACTGGTGTCTGACCCGTGATGTCGATGAGGCCAACGCCATCCTCGACGAACTGGGCTACCTGGACACAGACGATGACGGTGTGCGAGAGGCCGAGGGATTTGGCCCGCTCGAGTTCGACTATGTCACCTCGACCAACGCGGTGCGTCAGTCGAACCAGGACATCATCAAGGCCAACTGGGAAGAGATCGGTGTTGTTGCCAACATGGGCAACGAAGACGCCAGCCTCTTCTTCGACGGCACCAGTGCCAGTGATGCTTCCATCTGGAAGTTCTTCAATGACATCGAGATGTTCACCAACGGTTCGTCCGGTCCCGACCCGGTGGGTTACATGGTGGGTTGGACAATCGCTGAGATCCCGACCGCTGCATTGGGTTGGCCCGCCAGCGGGAACCTGCCACGCATGCAGTCACAGGAGTTCGACGACACGTGGGCAATCGCATCCCAGACCGGGATCGATGACCCTGCGTTCGTCGATCTGGTCATCCAGTTGCAAGACCTCATGATCGAAACCGGTGCGATCATTCCGTTGATCCACCGTGGAAACGTCTCTGGTATCAGCAACCTGATCGGAGGATTCGGTGATCCCAACGGTTGGGACTCCGAGTACTGGAACATCGAAGAGTGGACCCGGAGCGAGTAATCGCGACTAGACAGCAGCGAGCAATCGCTCTCTAGACAAGACGAGCAGAGAGGGCCTCTCAGAACACTCTGAGAGGCCCTCTTGCTATTCTGATCTCTTGCGATACGGATACAGATAGCCCATGGGTTCCTACGCCGTCCGACGTACGCTGTTCGCGATACCGACTCTGGTCGCGATCAGTCTCATAATCTTCGCCATTCTCGACCTCGCCCCGGGCGATCCCACATCCCAATTGCCGTTGACGATCCCGGCCGAGGTTAAGGAGCAGATCAGAGAGTCGCTCGGGCTCAACGACCCCTTCCTGATCAAATGGTTGAAGTGGATGCGGCTCATGTTCATCAACGAGCCCCTCAACTTCATCGACTCGGTGTTCAACACCTGCATTGGTGACTGCGAAAACCGGCGCAGGATCATCTCGTGGTCCTCGCGGGCCCCGGCGATGGACATCATCTATCAGCGTCTGCCCCAGACCCTGTGGGTCCTGGGTCTCGCCTTCATATTCGGGACCATGCTCGCGATCCCGATCGGTGTCATCTCCGCCTACAAGCAGTACTCCGCTTTTGACAACATCGGGACCTTCGTCACCATGGTTGGCTACTCGGTCCCCACCTTTTTCACCGGGCTTCTGGCCATCGTCGTCTTCAGCGTCTGGCTGGGATGGTTTCCATCGTTCTATGACACCACGCTGGTGGTGAACAGCTGGGACACCTTTGTTCTCCAGGTGAAACAGATGGTCATGCCGGTCACGGTCCTGACCCTGTTCAACGCTGCCGCCCTGAGTCGATTCACCCGGGCGTCGATGCTGGACAATCTCAATGAGGATTATGTCCGCACCGCACGCTCCAAGGGGCTCGGCGAGACCAAGGTGGTCATGACCCACGTGATGCGCAACAGCATGATCCCGGTGGTCACCCTGATTGCTCTCTCCATCCCTGGCATCTTCGCCGGCGCCATCATCACCGAGCAGATCTTCCGCATCAAC
>JAPUJM010000152.1 GCA_027296205.1 Actinomycetota bacterium | reverse complement strand
GGTCACTCTTCGGTCCGGTCGCTACGGCCCGTATGTCACCGACGGAGAGGTCAATGCCTCCCTTGGGAAAGCGGACTCACCCGAGAGCATCACGATTGAGCGGGCGGCCGAGCTTCTGGCGGCACGACGGGACAGATTGGGTAAGTAAGAGCACCCCGGCACACCACTAGACGCGGCGTGCCGCCACTCTGGTCAGCAACTGGTCGACGGTGCGCGCATTGAGCACCCGGTCGGACGTGACCCAGCCTCTCCGGGCATAGCGGACGCCGTAGTCCATCCTCACCAGATCGCGGGTGTGGTGTGAATCGGTGTCGATGACGACGTCCACTCCCACAGACATTGCCCGCCTTGCCACCTCCGATGTCGCGTCGAGACGGTCCAGAGCGCCGTTGATCTCGAGGGCCACACCGGTGAGGGCGAGGGCTTCGAGGACAACTCCGATGTCGAGCTCGACCCCCGGTCTTCTTCCGACGTATCGCCCGGTGAGATGCCCGATGGCGTTGACTGCGGGATCTTGCAATGTAGTCAGAATGCGAGTCGTCTGCTGGTCCGGGGACATGTCGAAGTAGGAATGGATAGAGGCGACGCAATAGTCGAACTCCAAGCGAAAATCCGAGTCGTAATCGAGATCGCCGTCGGGTCCGATGTTCAGCTCACACCCGAACAGAAGTCTGATCTCGGGGTAGCTGGAGTCGAGATCTCGAATCTGATCACGGTGGGCCAGCATCTGATCACGGCTCGACCCGTTGATGGCCAAGTCTTCTCCATGGTCGGTGAACGCCACGTACTCCCAGCCGGCGCCGATGGCCGCTTCAACCATCTCCTCCAGTGAAGACCGCCCGTCTCCCGACCGATCCGAGTGATAGTGAAGGTCACCTTTGATGTCTGATCTCTCGATCAGGTTCGGTAGTCCCTCGTTCGAGGCGGCCTCCACCTCACCACTCCCCTCACGCAACATCGGTGGCACGGCCTGCATGCCCAAAGCCTCGTATATCTCGCCCTCGGTCTCGGACGCCAGTAGCTCTTCGTCCTCGAAAAGGCCGTACTCGGAGAGGAGCCAGCCGCGATCGATCGCTTTCTGTCGCAAGGCGATGTTGTGGGCCTTCGACCCTGTGAAATAGAGGAGTGCGGAGCCCAGCTGGTCGGGTGTCACCGTGCGAATGTCGACCTGGAGCCCTTCCCGGGTGAGGAACGAGATCTTGGTCTCCCCCGCCCCAACGACCTCGCTCACCTCGGGGTAATCGAGCACCACATCCCCCACCAGACCCGGATCTGTCGTCGCCACCACGATGTCAACATCCCCAACCGTCTCCGAGAAACGGCGGATCGACCCACAAGGCACCGCCTCGACGACACCTTCGATCTCAGCGATGCGTTGCGCCAGCGAGTTGGCAAACCCGAGAACCTCGACCAGTGGCGTGCGACGGTCCTTGCCATGGAGTCCGAGCCGATCGATCGCTTTTGCGATCTTCTGCTCGGATTTCTCACCGAGACCCGGCAGTTCCCGTAGTTGCTCGGCATCCACCGCCTCTTGGAGACTTTCGATGTCCTCGATGCCCAACCGAGACCGGAGCATCTTCAGGGTCTTTGGACCGAGACCGGGAATCTTGGTGAGAGCGACAAATGCCGGCGGATACTCATCCCGCAGGGTCTCCAGCTTGGCGACCTTGCCCGTGGCCTCCAGCTCCAGGATCTTGTCGGCGGTCGAGTTTCCCACCCCTTTTATCTCGGTCAACTCTGCCTTGGTGAGCCCCGAAAGCTCTCCGTGATGGCCTTCGATGCCGGCGATGGCGTTCTCGTAGGCCCTGACCTTGAACGCCTGCGGTGACCCTTCATCAAGGGCCGTCAGCTTGGTCAGCTCGACGAGCATCCGAATCAGGTCTGATCGCGTGGTCATCGGTCGGGATTATCACTGATATTGGTCGGAGCGGCCTCATCGGCCGAGCCAAAGACGAGGATCGAACTCGGCCCGGGACACTCCCATGATCTCCAGATCTCCAAAGACGGGGACGTCGACCACCATTGCCGTGACGACCAGCACCACTCTGATGCGCAAAGTGGGGTCGACTCGGCAGATGCACGAGACGAGTCTTGCCCCGTTCCTGGCCACGACGGCGCGCGCCTCCTTCTCGGGACTCTGCCTTCCGGTTCCCGGATAGGTGGCAACTGCCGCAGCTAGAGCGCCGGCGTCGGCTGCGATATTCGCCTGAACTCGGGCAGAATAGGCCACGCCGAGCGACGCGGTGGCCACAGCGACCACCGAAAGGAGGGCGATGACACCGGCCATCGCAACTGCCATCGCCCCTCTCTCAGAGCTCACATCTCCACAGCCTCACCTCTCAACGAGCATCGTGGCCGACGCCGACAGATCGACCCCAAAGTGGTCAGGGAACGGCGCCCCCAACCTATGCCGCAGCCGAGCCGAGACTCGAGCCGGTGCGCCGACCACACCGGGCCGTGATACCGAGATCCGCACCCGGTCCCGAACCGATGGCGCTAGCGCGTTCTGAACGGCTTCGACAGCCTTGGCCGGATCCGGGCTCGTCGCCGCAACCCGAGCGCCGTCGCGAACCGCGCCCAGCAACTCGATCCTGGCCCGGGCAAGAGAGACAACCTGGAGGCCGCCGACCAGGACCACAATCAGCAACGGCACAACCAGGAAGAACTCGACGGTCACACTGCCGCCGTCCCTGGTCAGAACCTGCCGACCACCCATCCGATCACCCTGCCAAACAGACTTCCCAAGAGACCTCCGCCGCTACCCGACTGAAACCACTTCAAGGCAATTATCGCCAGCGCGCTGGCGGCGAGAATCACCAGGAAATACTCAACAGTTGCCTGCCCGCTCTCATCGTTGCCACCTACGAGCAACCTGATCCACAGACGTGTCATAGACATTCCTTCCATACCGGCAACCGACCGGCGCGGGGAGAAGTGCGGAGATCAAGACCATGCCCCGGTCAGCTCGTCAAACAGCTGGAACAGGGATGGCGCATAGAGCATGAGAACCAAGCCAGGAAGCATGAAGAGGGTGACCGGCACCATCAACCGAACAGGAAGCGACCGAGCCCGCGCCAGTCGACGGGTGCGCTCTTCGGCAAGATTCTGCTCGAGCATTCGTCTGACGGTCGAAGTGAGTGATCCACCGGAGCGTTGCGATCTCGCCAACTGGGCGACCACCGGACGCAGTCCAGACCCGGCAAGAGGTATGGCAGCGGTCAACCCGGAGACGGTGGCTACGCGAGCGACCCGTCTGAGATCTGCATGGTCCGGCAGAGAAGTGGAAACATGCTGAAGTCCCGCCAGAACGGAAAGACCGGATCGAAGCTCGACCAGGAGAAGGAGTAAGACGAGACGGGTCGGCGGCTGTGTGCTTCGACTGGCCCGGATCCACGGGAAGAGAAGGGCTGCCGAGACGCCGACCAGGGCACCGAGCGGGCCGGCGATGATCAGGCCGGCGGAAGCCGCGAACACAGACAGAATCATCTCGCTCGCCGCATCAGCAGGGCCGCACTCACGATCCCGATGACAAACAGCAGTAAGCCTGCAACCCCGGCGATTCTCTGCTCGGGAGCTGCCAGGAGACGGGTGAGCGTACCGGATTGGGCCTGAATCACGAGATAGGTCACGGGAACAGCCACGAAGACAACCGCCGTGGCTCTTGCTGGAGATGAGGCAACCCGCACCTCGTGGGAGATCTCGGACTGGGCGATGGCAACCGAGCCGATCTCGTCAAACAGATCTGCGGCTCGAGACCCGGATCTTGCCGCTGCCTTGATCGTCATCTCCAACTCGAGACCCACATCCTCAAACTCATCGCCAAAGGCCTCGGCAACCTCGGCTATAGAGGAATCCGGGTTGGTGACACGGCGCCGGATGTGGCTTCCAACCGAGGCTGCCGCGGCGGTAAGAGCGTCTCGCAACGGTGACCCCGCCCGGAGCTCCGAGGCCACCCCCTCACAGAACAGGGCGGACGGAGCCTCGGTGTCGCGTCGGTTCCTCCACACGGCGACGGCGACCAGGCCAACGACAACCAAAGGGAGATAGAGAGCGACGGCCAGGAGCCCGACACGACGAATATCGATGCCGACAACGAGCGCGGCGGCAACGGCCAATAGCTCCATCATCCTCCGTCCTCTTCGATCTGGTCGACCCGGACGATGGAGTGGACGCGTCGCCCCTGGGGGGTTCGCTCGACTTGAACGATGGTGTCGACAGCCGTTCGAAGCTGTCTGGCAATCGCCGACTCTGAGGTGTCACCGGCGGAAAGGGCGAGCGTCTCCAGCTTCCATAGTGCCTCACGAGGCGAATTGGCGTGGACCGTGGTCAGGGAGCCCTTGTGACCGGTGTTCAGGGCAGACACGAGGTCCATGGCCTCGGCACCTCTCACCTCGCCCACGATGATCCGATCGGGGCGGAGCCGGAGCGCCGACCGGAGCAGGGTGCGGATGGTGATCTCACCCGCTCCTTCCCCATTGGGAGGACGTGCCTCCAATCGAACCACATGACCGGGAAGAGCCAGCTCGGCCGCGTCCTCGATCGTCACCACGCGCTCCGAGGCGGGAATGACGGTGGCGAGAAGGTTGAGGAGCGTTGTCTTTCCAGCGCCGGTTCCTCCGGAAATGACGATGGTCCGACGGTCGCGGACCGCATCAGCCAGGGCAGACACCTGCTCCTCTGTGGCAGAGCCCGCCGACACCAGGTCATCGAGAGACCGGATCCTCTGGGTGAAACGACGTATCGCCACCAATGGGAAGTCGACGGAGGCGGGGGGCAGCATGGCGTGAAGCCGGCTTCCGTCTGGTAGACGGGCATCGACCATCGGAGCGGACCGATCGATGCGAAGTCCCAGTGGGGCGATCGACCGCTCAACCATCGCAATCAGTTCTTCGTTGGACGAGAAACGAACTCCCGTCATCTCGAGGTCACCACCACGATCGACCCACACCTCATCGGGGCCGTTCACCAGAATATCTGTTGTCTCGGGATCGTCGAGAAGAGGCTGAATGGGCCCGAGTCCGAGTACGGAGCCGACAACCGGGCCCACCGACTCCTCGGCTCGCCACGGCGATTCGGATCGCAACAACCATCGTGCTTCTGCCTCAACAGCCCTGGGAGCGAGCCTGGTCTCTCCGACGGCGATTAGGTGACTCACCCGATCGATCACGCCCATGGCAAACTCCAAACCTGTCTCCAGGCGCTTATCCATCTGCTTCTCGACGGCAAATGGCCACCAAGCAACTGACGGGTTGTCCTCGCCCGGAGTCGGGGAAGGACCGGGCCCGGGCCTGGAGGCCGGGCGCCGGAACCAACTGGCTGCCACACCGCAGCCCCCCGATCGGGAGGTGCCAGCCAACCCGGGTACAGAGGCTCGACCGGCACCGTCGAACCGGGCCACTCATCACGGGAGACGCGTACCACCACAGCAGGCCAGCGAGCCGCCAGTTGCTCGATGATCGCAATGGCATCGACCGTCTGGACCGGTCCGCCCGCCAGAACCGCCACACCCTGATGCCCCGGGCTCAGCTCATCGAGCCTGGGCCCATCTGCGACCAGGTCGGCAAGAGTCCGACCGGAGGCCAGACTCAATCCTCCGGCCATGTCGATGACCAGGGAAGTCCCCACCGAGGCTGCCAGTCCCAGTGGCGCCACCACAGAAAGCACCGGGTCCGGTGAGCTGACGGCGAGGACCCCAAATCTCGGTATCTCTCCCATGCCACCGAACATATGGGTGGCGTGGGTCTGGTACAAGACCCTTGGCGACATTGCGTTAACTTGAGCATGTGTCCGAAGCCGCGTTCTTTGACCTCGACAAGACGATCATCGCCAAGTCGTCGACGCTTGCCTTCACCAAGCCGATGTTCAGGGCCGGGCTGCTCAGCGGTTCGATGCTTGCCAAAGCGGGGATAGCCCAGGTCTACTACCAGGCGTTCGGGGCGGATAACGAGCAGTTGGAGCGGATCAAGGAGGAGCTCTCCAGCTTGACGGAGGGATGGGACCACGTCGAAGTGGAGGCACTTGTCGAGGAAACGGTGAACGAGGTCGTGGCGCCGCTGGTGTATGCCGAGGCGCTGGCGATCATCGATGACCACAGGCGTGAAGGCCGCAAAGTGGTTGTCGTCTCGGCAAGTCCCGAGGAGATCGTCCGGCCCCTCTGCCGGTACTTGGGTATCGAGGACGTCATTGCCACCAAGTCGGAACTTGACGAGGAAGGCAGGTATACCGGGAGAATCGAGAGGTATGCGTACGGCCCGGTCAAGGCGCAGGCCATAGCCGAGATGGCTGCCGCCGAAGATATCGACCTCGATGCGAGTTACGCCTATTCAGACTCGGTCACAGACCTTCCGATGCTCGACATCGTGGGCCACCCGGTGGCTGTCAACCCGGACACCGAGCTGGCAGCCGTGGCCGAGGAACGCGGATGGGAGGTCCGAAACTTCGAGTCAGCAATCACCATGAGAGACAAGCTCTCCTCCAAGGCGGTCCCCGGCGCCGCGGTGGTCACCGGGATCGCCGCGGTATTGGCCTACTGGGCGCTCAAAGGACGCAAGGGCTGACCCAAGCGCAGTGGTGTGCCGCTGACAGACCACTAGGTCAGCGTTGCGTCGTTTCCCGAAGATAGGAGGCGCCTTGCTCCATGAGTGCTGCAAAGCCTGTGCCATCTTCTGAATCGACCAGGGATCGCAATCGCTCCACCGCTTCCGACAGTGCCGACAGCGCTTCGCCCCCGTACTCGTTCAGCGACTGAATCTCGAAATAGAGGTGAGGGTTCTCACCGGCAACCTGGCTTGCTACCGCCAGCTGACTGTCGAAAGTGGTGCTGGAGAGGTCGGTCAGCCGGCTGGCTGCCTCGCCACTCTCGGCAAGGACTGTCAGGAAGACGATATTCAGGGCGTGTGACAAACCCAGGATGTACGCGATGAGACGATCATGAGAATCAAGGTCCATCTCCACCAGGGAAGCCATAGTCGAGGCGAAGAGCCCGCCTGCCTCTGCAGTGGCTTCAGGGACTCCCACATCCACCAGCACAACGTGCCGTCCCGAGAGAAGATCGGTATCAGGGCCGAACATCGGATGAACTGACGTGACCCGGACCCCCGTCCGAGCCAAACGATCAAGACCCGATCGGAGGGGCGTTTTCAGCGACCCGATGTCGAACACCAAGCCAAGCGGAGGAGCTTCTGCCATTTCGTCGAGGATCTTCTGCGTCGCCGTCAGTGGCGCGGCAATGACGTGGAGATCGAAGGTGCCGGAGGCATCGCGCCAGTCGGGCACACCGGCCTCACCGGCGCTCGGATCAGCAACGTCGACATGGAAGCCTTGCGATTCGAGAAAGCGAACAAACCATCCACCCATGCGCCCTGATCCGCCAATCACAAGGGCATTGCGGCCAGTTCCGGCCGAATCAGCCTCGATTTGACCCTGCTCCTGAACGACCAACGACGACCTGATCAGCTCGAGCATCATGCGCTCGGCGAGAGCCTCCGATAGACCAGCGTCTGCCGCCATTCTCCGAGCGCGCCCCACCACTTCTTTCTCGTGGGCGTAGTCTCGAATGGGCAAGCCTTGCACCCTTTTCAACTCGCCGAGCCTGGCCGCCAGATCAACACGGCGGCCCGACAAACCGACGATCTCGCGATCGATCTCGGCAATCGCCTCAGCCAGACCGGAGAGCTCTTTCCTACCCATCCAAAGAGATTACGACTCGATCCGGTACTTCAGGGCATAGAAGCGATCTGCCAACCGAGTCGAAGCCTCACTACAGCTTGGTAGAGATCGAGCGCCGACATCTCCTCACCCTCCAAACGCTCGACCACCACCCGGTTCAGAGCAATGGCTTCTACATTCCAGACAGACTCACGATCGAGCGATCCTTCGACAAAGCCGTCCTCTGACACCGTTTTGAGTGCATCGGTCACCTTCGAAACCAGCAGTGTCGCCGGACCGATGTCCGGGGGTATCTCCATGTCGACAGACTCACCTGTGGGTCGGACGACGACCCAGTCCTGATCTTCGCCGAGTAGCTCCTGGAGGAGAGAGACGGTGAGCATGGGGCAAAGGTACCCTCGCTCCAATGTCCACTAGGGCCATGATCGTCGTCGGGGGCGGATCGAGCTCCAGGTTCGGTAGTGACAAGTTGATGACCGATGTCGCCGGCCAGCCTCTCATCGTCCACACCATCGCCGCGTTGCAGGACCACGTTGACGTCTGCGTCCTCGTGTGCAGAGCCGACCAACATGACGAACTGGACTCACTCGATCTGGGTGTAACGATCGCCCCTGGAGGTGCGACTCGAACCGACTCCGAGATGTCAGGCCTCGCGGCCCTGGGTGGCGAGTACGACCTCATCGGGATTCACGATGGTGCTCGGCCTCTCATCAGCCGCCAGTTGATCGAACGGCTCTTCAAAAGAGCGGACGAGTTTGGGGCCGCCGTGCCGGTTCTGGAGCCTGGCGCTCTCCTCATCGATCGCAGTTTCCTCCGGCCAATCCAGAACGCAAAGACGATTCAGACGCCCCAGGTCTTCAGGGGTCCGGCGTTGCTGGCCGCCTACGCTCAGGCGGCCCGGGCGGCGTTCGAGGGGTACGACACCGTTGAAGTCGTTCATGAGTTCGGCGACCTCACAATTGCTGCCGTGCCCGGGGATCCCCTCAATATCAAGGTGACCCGGCCGGCCGACTTGGAGAAGGTGGCCGGTGTCCTTGAAGGACTCTCTCGTAACGAACTTCGGTGACCTGGACTCCGCCGATCTCTTCGATCCGCAGCGGCTTGCCCAACGTCCAGTCCTGTCTCTCATAGAAGGACCGCGCCCGGGTGTTCCTCTCGAGGACCCAGAGTAAAGCTCGCTCAAAGCCAGCCGAGGTCAACTCGACCTCGGCCGCGCTCAGGAGCTCAAAGCCATAGCCAGTCCCCCAGACCTGGGGGTGGACGTAGATGGCAAAGACCTCCCCCCAGTTCTCATCAACCGACTCCCCTAGAAAGGCGAACCCAGCTAGATCGCCATCGTCCTCCGCCACCAGGAGAATCGAACCAGACTCGATCCGACGAGCGAACCACGAAGTTCGCATCTCAACGTCCAGTCCAGCGAGAAAGTCCTCCGGGAAGATGCCCCGATAAGTGTGCTGCCATGTGGCGATATGCAGAGAAGCAAGTTCAGCGGCGTCCGACACCCTGGCGGGTCGGATCATCTCACTCCTCTTCTGTGGAGTCATCGGTATCCGTGGACTCGCCCCGTCCACCCAGCACCCAAAGGGCTAGGACTGACAGGGAGGTAGCACCAAGGGCAAGGGCGAGCCACCCTAATTGCTGCGCTCCGGGACTCAAGCCGTCATCTCCCTCACCTGTCGCCGGTACGCCAGGGACGTCTTGGGTGAGATCGGCTCCGAGCTCGACCAGCGAAACGGGCCGAGAGAGAGCATCTTCGGCGCCGACAGCCTCGAACACCACGATGTAGTTCTTAGGCTCGAGCTCGGTGCGAATGCCAAACACACCGCCCCCTCGGTCGAGCAGCGGCAGAGCCAACGTCGCATCATCATCGAACGCCAGGTGAGCGATGACTGCCTGAGCCGACGCCACCACCTCGACTTCGATGTCAACCAACATCGCCGTGTCTTCGAGGGACACGACCGTGGCAGATGCACTTCCGAACGCCCCTCCGAGTTCGAGAGCGACGACAAGGGCCAGATACGCCACCTTCATCGATCGATCCACTCCCCTCGCTCCACGAGAAGGCTTTTCAGAAGATCGGGGCGGTCGGTCACGAGGCCGTCGGCACCGAGGTCGAGCAGTCTCCTCATCTCGTGGACATCGTTGACCGTCCAGACGTGTACCTGGAGTCCGGCCTCATGCGCCGATCGCAACAACTTCTCATCGATGACCCGCACTCCTCGAATCTGTGTCGGTAGCTGCAAAGCGCTGGCATCACCACCACCACCACGGCCGACTCGGGAAGCAAGCACCCACATCCGGGAAAGGGCGGGCCCTGTCGAAGTGGGGACACGACCACCGGTTATTTCCCGAAACTCGTTGATTCGATCGTCCGAGAAACCGCCGACGACCAGTCTGTCGCCGATCCCCAGCCTGTCTATGAGGTCGGCAAAAGGACGGGCAAGACCGTCGATCTTGAGATCCACCACCAGGGAAACATCGGGAAGGTCGGTGACGACCTGTTCGAGGCTGGGAATCGCGATCCCCTTCCCCCTGAAGGTGTAGCCGTCGCGACTTCCGTGTCGATACCCGGCGTCGAGGGTTCGGATCTCGTCAAAAGTGTAAGCAGAGACGTCCCCGGATCCTTCAGTGGTGCGATCCACGGTGTGGTCGTGCACGCAGACGAGTATGCCATCGCGGGTGATGTGAAGATCCGTCTCGATGTGGCGGTATCCCATCTCGAAAGCGCCGGAGAAAGACTCCATGGTGTTCTCGGGCCAGAGGAGTCGACTCCCACGGTGGGCAATGGGGACGGGTATGGGCCAGGTCTGTGGATCGAGGGTCATTGCCCCGTCACGGTAACGCCCAGATCAGACTGTTCCGGTCGGCGCACTCGGATTCGGGCAAGAAAAAGCGACGGGCCATGAAGACCCGTCGCCAACCCCGGTATGCAGGGCTTTTAGCGGGCTACGCGGTCCTTCAGACCCTTTGCGGCGCTGAAGTGGGCGTAATTCTTAGCCGGAATATGGATCGGTTGGCTCGTAGCGGGGTTGCGACCCATGCGTGCTGCCCGATATTTGGTGCTGAAGTTGCCAAAGCCGGTGATATTCACCTTGCCCCCGGCGTCCAGCTCGACTGCGATTATCCCCTCTCCATCCTTGGTCGAGAAGATAATGTCGATGATCTCGACGGCCTTGGCCTTGGAGACATCGGCCTTGCCGGCCAGCTTGTCCGCCATCTCGGACTTGTTCACAGCCCCTCCTTGTGGGTTGATGAGTTCGCGGCGTTGTTTGCTGCGACGATGGCTATCAACGATAGGGCAATTGCCCGACGGCAACGGGCTTTTCCGTGCTTTACGATTCGCGATCTGAAGGAGAACCATGAGCGTCGATTACCAACTCGACGGCGACGTAGCCGTCATCACATTCAATCGCCCGGATCGATTCAACGCCATCGAAGCCGGGTTGGCGACCGGAACGGTCGATGCTCTCGACCAAGCGGGCGGTGAGGCACGGGCAATCGTGCTGACTGGCAAAGGCAAGGCTTTCTGCTCGGGAGCCGACCTTTCCCAACTGATGAGCGACTATGAGAGCGGTGGCCCCGACCTGGCCGGCTTGCTCAACGACGTGTTCCACCCCATGGTCAATGCCCTGGCGAACTCCAAGGTTCCGACCGTCGCAGCAGTCAACGGGGTGGCCGCCGGCGCCGGGCTAGGCATAGCGCTTGGCTGCGACATTCGGATCATGGCCGAATCGGCATTCCTGACTTCCGCCTTCACCGCGATCGGCCTCGTCCCGGACTCCGGGACCACGTGGTGGCTTGCCCAGCACGTGGGTGTGTCCAAGGCGATCGAACTGACGATGACCAACAAGCGCGTGAATGCGGAGGAAGCCCGGTCTCTCGGTCTCTGCGCCGAGGTGGTCCCGGATGGAGAGGTCGTCGTTAGGGCTGTCGAGCTTGCCACCACACTGGCCGACATGGTTCCGGACGCCCTGGTCACCACCCGACGGCTCGTTCGCGACGCGGTCGAGTTGTCCTTCGGAGAGGCCCTGGAAGCGGAGCGACTGGAGCAAGGCCGTCTCGGCAAGACCGCCGAGCATCGCGAAGGTGTTGCCGCGTTCCTCGAGAAAAGGAAGCCCGACTTCCGAAACGCCGGGTAGGCCGTTTTCCCGTTTTGGCGCTTTCCACGCGGCCAAATGATCATGCGACGCGCCATGCATCAGGAACGCGGGTTCAGGGTTTTACGAGGTAGATCCTGAGGGTGATCTTGCCGTCTTCGCCGTGGCCGAAGGCAACCCCGATCTCGTTGTTCAGCCAGGCCAGATCCTCATTACCGGTCTCGAACGTGATGAGCTCCTTCGGGTCCGCCGACTGATCGGGGTTGACGATGGAGACACCGTTGCCTCGATAGGAGACGGCCTCTCGCTTCTCGCCGATCACCGCATGGATGTCCAGAGCCATATTCCCGTCGGAGCGGACGGTGACGTAGTCCACCCCGCGGACCGGTCGTTCACCTTCCCAATGGGGCCCGGTAGCCGTTCCCTTGAACGGAAAGTCGATTCTCGTTCCGCCGGGTGCCTTGCCGACGACATTCATCCCAAGCTCGGCCTCGATGGTGCAGAACTCCTCTAGCGAAGGCATGGTTGATCCTCTCTAGTGTCCTGAGTCGTAAGTTCGTGCTGATCTCGCCCAGGTATCGGCGTTTCTGGCAAGGACGCACAACGAAGGCGCAGCCATAGCTGCGTCAAGGCGGAGGACGCAGCGAGGGACGTCGAGGGCAGGCGAGGTTCTGTGCATGATTTGGGACTCGGGACACTAACTGAAGACGGGTCACCGTAGCCGTGAATCGGCGAGCAGGGCCCGGACCTCCTCATCGGTCGTTTGGCCGAAGTCCCGATACCACGCGCCGACCGCTCCGAAATACCTCGGCTGACTGAGGACAACGACACGATCGGCCTCTCTTTCGAGCATCTGAGTGGTGTCGCGGGGGGCGACCGGCACCGCTACCCAGACCTCTGTCGCATGCCTCGCCCGTAGCGCGGCTACCCCGGCCATCGCCGTTGAGCCGGTGGCCAGACCGTCATCGACAACAACAGCCGTCCGCCCCGATGGATCAATAGCCTCGGCGACCTCTCGATACGAAGACAGTCGACGCTCCATCTCCAGGCGCTCTGTCGCCTCGACACGGCGAAACGCCTCCTCATCTATGGCGGCGACCGACAGCATCTCGTCGTTGCGAATAACGACGCCACCTTCGGCCACTGCTCCCATGGCCAACTCGGGTTGGAACGGAACACCGAGTTTCCTCACGACGAGAACATCAAGGTCACACCCAAGGGCCTGGGCGACCCCGTAGCCCACAGGGACGCCGCCCCGGGGCAGGGCAAGGACAAGAGGGTCCGGAGGTGCCAGTTCGACCACGGCCTTGCCCAACGCTTCCCCGGCCGTGCGGCGGTCGGCGAAACGCATAGTTCAGCTGTATCGACGCGCGAAGGTCTGGAGCCAGGGAGTCACCTGATCGAGAAACTCGGCGGCCTCACCAATCGGGAGTGTGCGCGCTGCATAATTCATGAGCATTATCTGCCGGGCAGCATAAAAGCCATCAAGCTGACTCTGGTCGGCGATCGGCCATTCGGCAACCTCCTCGTAACCACGTCGAAAGGCCGTTCTGATGACGTCTCGCTGATCAGAGTCCCTCGAGTGATAGAGGCTGATAGCCACATCCTGAGCAGGGAGAGCAATCATCACGTCCTCGAAGTCGAACGCATGCAACCGACTCCCCGCGACGTGCACGTTCCACTCGTGGAGGTCGCCGTGGACCACCTGTGCACCCCCATCCGCCCATGACTCCTTGATGACCCTGGCTGCGATCTTCCCCGCCTTCTTGAGAAGGCCGCGGCGTGGAGCCTCGAAGAGGTGGCCATAGAGCGGGTCGTTGATGATCACTGGATCCGTTTCAGCGCCGTAGTAGAAGATTCGATCCCAGCTTCGCATCTGACCGGCCAGCGGTGGCTCCCACGACTTCCCGTGCTTTGACAACGACGCCGACATCTGACCCCACAGTCGGTGCCCGAATGTCCCGGCGCCGTCTCCCAACGGGGCACCGGGGACCCATGTGAAGAGAACACACGGTCTCTCTTTCCCGAGTTCGGCGTCGAACTCGTCCACAATCAGCCCACCCCCCGCGGTCCGGATCGGGGTTGCCAGGTCGATCGACGTCTCCCTGTTGAGAGTGTCGATCCAGGCCACCTCGAACTCGATGTTGGATCGGGTGTTGGCGTAGGGATTCCCAACCCGCAGAACCAGCCGCTCACCACTCTCGGTGATCACGCGATACATGACGTTGGAGTGCGTGGCCAGATGCTCCACCTCGCGGGTGAGGAACGAATACTTCGTGAGAACCCGATTCACCAGTGGGAGTAGATGTGAGGCTTCTTTGGCTATTCGTGATGCATCCATGAGAGAAGAGCGGGCATCGTCAAGCCCGCCTGTCAATTCTGGTCGCTCTGCCCGCGGATTAAAGGGGTTCTACAGACCCAATTGCTTGGTCCCCGCGGAATCGGTGATATCTGCTCCACAGCGACAGCGTCGAGTTTGGCATCGTCCCGAGGTCCCCGTGGTTCTCGATCAGACGCGAGCGGATTGGTCCAGGTCGACGGTAGTGGGTGAGATGTCTCGCTTGGCATGCCAGCGATCCCAGAGAACCAACATCGAGGGCAAAACGAGCACTGCCGCCAGCATGGCCAGGAAGATCGTGTAGGCCGTCACGAAACCGAATTGGCGGAACGGAATCGTCGTCGACGTCACCAGGATCCCAAATCCGGCAACGGTGGTCAGGGCAGAGCCGGCGAGAGCGGCGCCGGTATTGCTCAGAGTCAACTCGATGGCATCCTCGACCGACGTCGAGCGGGCCCGGTCCTCGAGGAATCGATGGGTGATGTGGATCATGTACGGGATCCCGATGCCGACCGCCAGCGCCGAGATTGTCGCGGTTACCGGTCCGAAAGGGATGCCAAACAGGGTCATCAAGGCGAAGGACCACAACACCACCAGGATCACCGGGACGGTTGTGATGACACCGAGCATCGGACGCCGCACCTCGAACCAAAAGTTGGTCACAAGGAGGATCAGGGCCGCGATCAGAGTGAGCACCAACGACGACAGCTGGGAGTCACGCAAGGTAGTGATGATGACGTCGTTGATGATCTCCGCCGACGTCGCAACCGCGCTGAGTCCCAATTCGGCAACGCCCGAGAAGTCGTCGAGGACGTCACTGCGGAGCTGGTTGGCCCCCGATTCTCCGGCTTGCGTCGTGAAGTCGAACAGGGCGGCATCGTAACCGGCCCCGGTCTGGTGCAACACGCCGGCCACAGCCTGCGGCGCCGCGGCGAACGCCGCATCGTATACCGAGGCAACGTCGGAACCGGACGGAAACATGAAAGTCGTTTGATCGAGGCCGGCCGCCTGCATCGCCTGGCTCACCTCAGGGACGAAGCTCGGCGACTCCTCCGACGCCAGCTCCCCGATCACCGCCACCGGGGACGAGCCTGCCGGGTTGCCCCCGAAGGTGACGACGTTGACCGTGCCGGTGAGGTTGCTATTGGCCACCACCATCTCATTCCATGCCTCAGCAGTGGCGACATCGCCTTCGATCAGCACTTGGGTGTTCTCTCCGAATCCGCCGCCGAAGTCGGTCAGCAGGGTCTCGAAGGTAGTTCGGAGCGGTGACGTCGTCGGGATGAAATCGAGGAAGCTGAACTCGGTTTCGAGATTGGTGGTCCCCCAGGCGCCGAGCCCACCGAGGATGAGGGCGACGACGGTTGCCGCCACGGCAGCCTTCTTGGCGATGCCCGCCGTACTCCCGATGAGCCGTCCGAGCATCCGCTGCTCGCCTCCTCTGAGCCGGTCTGGTTCGAACGTCTCCCGTCTGACGCCGCGTCGATCCAGGATCTCCCGCACTGCCGGAACGAACGTCAGCATCAGAAGGAACGACGCAAAGATGCCAATCGCCGCCAGGACCCCGAACTCCCTGAGCGCGGGGAGGGCGTTGAACAGGTTCGTCAGGAAGCCAACTGCGGTGGTGACGGTGGCGAGGACAAGAGCCACGCCCACTGTGTGGATCGCTCTCGAGATCGAGTCGTCGACGGAGGCTCCTGTGGACACCTCTTCGCGGTAACGCGACGTCACATGAATCGAGTAGTCGACGCCGAGGCCGATCAACAGGATCGGCAGAATCTGAGCCATGGGGCTTGCGTCCTCGAATAGCAGATACCCGAAACCGTTCATCCAAAAAATAGCGAAGAAGATAGTGGTCAGCGTGAGCAGGGTGTCGGCGGCGGTACGTCTCAGACCCCGGTCGGAGAATGTCCACACGAGGAAGACCACCAGCAACAAGATCGCGGCTGCCAGGAACAGGGTGTTCGAGTTCCAGTCCTTCAAAAAGTCGGGGAACGCGCTGTCGGCGATGATCGCCAGGGTCGGAAGAACGACCAGCACGATCGAGACGATCACCGCGGCGACTCCGACCACTAGGGCGTAGCGAGCGGCCGAACGGCGTGGTTTGACAAGAAACACCAATGCCAGGACGACCATGATGATCAGGAAGGCGGTGCCGAACAGCCGACTGATCTCGTCTGTGAATTCGTCCTGGTCTGCGAACAGCAGCTCGAATGAGAACGGCTCGGCCGTGTAACCGGCCGGTAGTTCGATTGCACCGATTTCATCAGCGGCCGCAGCACTGGCATCGACGAATTGGGCGATGGGATCGTACTCTTCCCCGCTGGCGAGGATGATGGTATCGAACGACTGGGCCCCGCTGGTGAAGATGATCATCAGACCTTTGTCCGACGTAGGACCAGCGATATCGCCGCTGGCGGGTAGCAACCCTTCGACGAATCCGGCCTGCTCCGGATGGAGCTCGGTTAGCGAGCTCTGGAATAAGGAGCGCAGCTCCTCATCCGTTGTGGGCATTGGCGCGCCCTCGGCGATTGCTCCCTGAACCGGGGCCAGGAATGTGAAGATCGGACCGCCGCCCTGGTCGACCAGTAT
>JAPUJM010000151.1 GCA_027296205.1 Actinomycetota bacterium | reverse complement strand
GTGCGCCTCCGAAGGCATGCCGATGATCAGGGGAGATAGCCAGCCAACCGGGCACTGCACGATGGCATCCGGGTGCACGGTCCGGATGCGCCGAAAACCTTCCTCGCGGGCGATTTCGATCTCTCCAATGAACCAGAGCCGGTCTTCGGTGAATCCTTCATTGGCAACGATCTGCAGCACCTCTTCCAGCACATCGCGCCCCCCTTTGAGGTCGATTTTGATTCCTCTGCCGTGCTCGGCCACCTCGCTCACCATCCCGTCGAAAGTCAGCCAATCTTCGTCGTGGAGAGGCGGCGTAGTCTCAAAGGAGTCGTGCCGGCAGATGAGCTCGCCGGCGGAGTCGTGACGCACGTCGACTTCGGCCCAGAACACGTCGGAGGTGATGAACTGGCGCAGATTGTCTGCGTCGTTTACCCCGTGCCACACGAGTTGCACCTTTGGCGGCAGCGCCTCCTCACTGGCTACCAGGTCGGTCAGGCCAAAGTCGTTTCCTCGGGCCGTGCCCTGGGGGATGGAGATTGGCAGCGACTCGAACATCGTGTTGGCATGGAGGAGGATCATCCCGGTTTTGTCGGCCATGGGTGCTAAGGCCTCGAGCACGGAGGGCTCGTTGTCGATCACCGCGAACACGTGATACCCCTGGGCCTGGAAACGCTTCAACCCGTCGATCTTGGTTGCCTCGACGTCCTGTCCCCACTCGCCGGGATTCATCATGAGGAGCTTGTCGCTGAAGTGCACTCGATGGGGATGGCCTAGCCGGTTCAGAGATTGCAACGTCACGTCTCTTAGCTTCTCCGGCCTACCCGTGAGGAGTCCCACCGAGGTGTCGGGCTGAAGTTGGAACCATCGGATCATGGGAAATACCCCGGGAAAGGGCCGGTGCTTGGCGAGGATTGTGTCTTCCTGCCAGCGGCGTTCGAGGTACCAATCCACCACCGCCTTGCGTTCCGAGGCCGGTACCGCGACCTGTTCGAGAAGCCGCTCGACTTTATTCTCGTGCACCGTCACATCCGACGGTCGCAACCGCGTGAAATATGCCGACCCCTGCGCCTCGTCGTAGGATTGGAGTACGGAGAGCACCAGATACCTCATGTCGATGATGGTGCCATCGATGTCGGTCACCAGCATGCGGGGTTCACCGGGGTATTGGGTGCCAACCTGGAGGTAGCAGTCCGCAAGCGCCTTCATCCAGTTCATGATTCGCTCCCCCGCGAGGTCCGGTTCCCCTTCAGCGCAAGCATGCGCGCCGGCCAATTGGTGGTCACCGCGGTGACGCCCATATCGACCAATTCCCCGAATCGCTCCTCGTCGTCGACGACGAATACCCACACGCCCAAGCCTGCTTCTCGGGCACGGGCGACCAACGCAGCGTCTACCAGGGTATGGCGCAGGTTGATGCCGGCGGCGCCCAGGGCGCTCGCTTTGGAGACGGTGCGGTGCGCAACTGCCCGGGCCTCGGCAGGGTCGATCCTCGCGGGCAGGTGATCGAGGTTGAGGAGTGTGGTGATCTCGTTCGCGGCAGCCCCCATGAGCTCAAAACACTCCACCTGGCATCCGCTGACCACGACGTCACCGCTCAGCCCGGCGTCGCGTACCACAGCGACACCCGGAGCAACCGCATCAACGGCCTGGAAATCGAGATTCAACGGCACTCGTCCTCTGGTCAGGTTGAGCACATCCTCGAGCGACAGAACCCGCTCGCCTGCGAACTCGGGGTCCTTCCATGCTCCGGCGTCAAGCCGCTGTATCTCTTCCCAGGTGTGATCCGCCAAAAGGCCGCTACCCGTCGTCGTGTGCTCGAGCCGCTCAAAGTGTAAGAGGACCGGCACGCCATCTTTCGTCATTCGCACATCGACCTCGACCATGTCGACGCCGATCTCGATCGCCCTTTCTATGGCGGGCCAGGTGTTTTCAGGAGCGAGGCCGGAATCGCCGCGGTGGGCAATTATCTGCGGCCACTTAGATGGCTGGTAGGACATGGGTCAGCGACGCGTTCGAAGTGGAGGGGTTTGGTCTTTCCTGTGCCTGCCTTCAGGCCCAGAGAAGGGACTGCTCGGTCTCCGGATCAAAGAGTTGGAGCTTGCTCGTATTCACGACGAGGGTGATGTTGTTCCCGACCCTGACCCCCTTGGTCTTGTCGACCAGCACACGCATCTCGACGCCGTTGATGCTCACCCCCACGAGGTCTTCCCGTCCCAGTGGCTCGACGACGTCGGCCACCCCCGTGAGCGTGAGGCCTGCCCCGGCCGAAGACGATTCATCGGCAAAGGTCACGTCCTCTGGCCGTAGTCCCATGGTGATTTTGCCCTTGACGGTTGCCGCCTTCTCTGCTCGATCGCGTGGTATAACCAGGTCGATCGCCTCGCTCCTCGCCCGGAATTCTCCGTTGGTGGACATGATCTCTACATCAAAGAAGTTCATCGGTGGGTTGCCCACGAACCCCGCGACGAACAACGTCTTGGGGCGGTCGTAGAGAGCCTCGGGGACGTCGTACGCCTGGAGAACCCCTTTCGACATCACCGCGATCCTGTCGGCCATTGTCATGGCCTCGACCTGGTCATGGGTCACGTAGATGGAGGTGATCCCGAGATCCTCCTGGAGTCGTTTGATCTCCCCGCGCATGGTCAGTCGGAGACGGGCGTCGAGGTTCGACAGCGGTTCG
>JAPUJM010000150.1 GCA_027296205.1 Actinomycetota bacterium | reverse complement strand
AGGGAGCCGAGGAGCACGATCGATGCCCCGGCCCGCAGGGCCTCGGTGGCTATTACGACCGACCCTGCTATCACGATGACGAGCCCCAGGACAGTCATAGCCGTCGGAGTCATGCCGACCGCCGCGAGCGTCTTGCCGATTGGCTCGAGGAACCGGGTGATCCGAGGTCGGAGCCGCATGTCGATCACCGGCGGGAAAGTAGCACCCCTGCTGAGGACGGGGGTCACAACGAGGGTTAGGATCGACCTTCTTTTCCGCAAGGAGGTCAAGTGGTTCCCGAGAAAGTTCGCAACATCGCCCTGGTGGGCCATAGTGGGAGTGGGAAGACAACACTCGCCGAAGCCCTGCTGTATGTGGGCGGCGCCAGTAAACGAATGGGGTCGGTAGACGAGGGAACGACGATCTTCGACCATGAGCCCGAGGAGATAGAGAGGAACATCTCCCTGGGGCTGAGTGTCGGCACGGTGGACTGGAAGGGAACCAGGGTCAACATCATCGACACGCCAGGGTCGAGTGATTTCATCGGTGATGCTCGATCGGCTCTCCGCGCGGCCGATCTAGCCCTCTTCTGTGTGTCGGCGGTAGACGGAATCGAGGTGCAGACAGAACAGCTCTGGCGGTCTGCCGGCGACGAGGGGATTCCGCGAGCAATCGTGATCACCAAACTCGACCGCGAGCGGGCCTCCTTCGAGCGAACCCTCGGCGAGTTGCGCGATGCATATGGCAAAGCGATCGCACCGATTCATGTTCCCATCGGCGAGGAAGGCAACTTCCGCGGACTGGTCAGGGTGGCTTCCGAGAGGGCATACGAATACACCGCGGACGCCAGCATTGGATCTCTCGTGGACCTGCCTTCAGAGGTTGAAGAGCGGGTCCATGCAGCCCACACCGCACTTATCGAGACCGTCGTCGAGTCAGACGACGAGATGATGGAGGCCTACTTCGAAGGCAAAGAGCCAACCCGTGAGCAAGTGGTCTCGACCATCCATCGCGGGATCATCAACGGCGAGATCGACCCCGTCCTCGTCACTTCGGCCGAACGACTGATCGGCATCGACACGCTTCTCGAGTTCGTCGTCGACTACGGGCCCAATCCGTTGGAGCGGGTCTTCCCCCCTCTCTCCGCAGGGGAGCCGATTCCCATATCCGCCGACGGCCCCCTCGTTGCTTATGTTTTCAAGACCATCTCCGATCCTTTCGTTGGCCGCATCTCCCTTTTCAGGATCTTCTCGGGCACAGCCAAGGCCGACCAGGATCTGGAGTTGGCTCGTGGCGGCAAGGTTCGCCTCCACAGTCTCTTCAAGCTGCAGGGCAAAGAGCATCATGATGTTTCCGACCTCCCTGTGGGTGGTATCGGTGCGGTCGCCAAGAACGAGAACCTCCACTCGGGCGACACTCTCCGGTCGCCGGAAGTCGACCTTGTCGTAGAGCCCGTCGAGTACCCCCGACCCGTCGCCGAGGTGGCGATTTCACCCCACTCCCACCACGACGACGAGAAGTTGTCCACCGCCCTCCACCGCATCGAGCAGGAGGACCCGACCATCCGGGTTGAGAGACGCGCCGAGACCGGTGAGACCGTCATGTCCGGGCTCGGCGACAGCCACATCGAAGTCACCCTTGCCCGGATCCAGCGAATGTTCGGTGTCCAAATCGACGCCTCCCTCCCCAAGGTCCCCTACCGAGAGACCATCACCGCCACCGCCGAGGCTGAGGGCAAGCACAAGAAGCAGTCGGGAGGCCGGGGACAGTTCGGCGTCGCCTCAGTCAGGTTTTCACCGGGGCCACGGGGAAGCGGCTATGAGTTCATCAACTCCGTGAAGGGTGGCTCGATCCCCCGGGGTTTCATTCCGGCGGTCAACAAGGGTGTCAAAGAGGCGCTGGATCGCGGGCTCATCGCCGGTTATCCGGTCATCGATCTCACCGCGGAGGTGTACGACGGGAAATACCACGCGGTCGACTCCGACGAGGTGTCATTCCGCATGGCTGGCATCCATGCATTTCGGAACGCTGCCGACAAGCTGCGACCCGCACTCCTGGAGCCGATAATGAAAGCGCGCGTAACAGTCCCGGAGGACTACCTCGGCGATGTGATGGGCGACATCAACTCGAGACGTGGTCGTGTCCTGGGCATGGATGGTGAGGGCAGCTTGCGGACGGTCACCGCAGAGGTCCCGATGGCCGAGATGCGGCAATACGCTGCAGAGCTGCGATCATTGGCCTCAGGGCGAGGCACGTTTGAGGTCGAGTTCGACCACTACGCCGAGGTGCCCCACGCCGAGGCGCAACAGGTGATCGCAGCTGCCCGGTCCGAGGACGACTGAGCTGGCAAGGAAAGGGATTGATATGCCGGACGCGGTTCTCCGTCACGGAGAAGATGAACTGACGCTCCCCTCTCATGTGGGCACCGAGGGGGAGACCGCCGTCGACATTGGCAACCTGCGGAGCGGCCTCGGATTGGTCACAGTGGACAGGGGTTTCGCCAACACGGCCGAAGGCACGTCCTCGGTCACCTATATCAACGGCGAAGAGGGGATCCTCCGCTATCGCGGCTACCCGATCGAGCAACTCGCCGAGCATGCGTCGTTCCTCGAAGTGGCATACCTACTCCAGTACGAAGAGCTCCCGACCAACACCGAGCTCGCCGCATACGAAGAGACGATCACCCGACACACACTGCTCCGGGAGGACATGAAGCACCTCTTCGAGGCGTTCCCCCATTCGGCGCATCCGATGCAGATCCTGGCATCGGCTACCTCTGCTCTCGCTACCTACTACCCGGACGCCCTCGACCCGCTCGGCGAGGAGGCAATCGACATCAGCGCACGGCGCCTGATTGCCAAGACACCAACGATGATCGCCTGGTCCTACAAGTACCGGGTCCACCAGCCGTACGTCTACCCGGACAATGACCTGGACTACGCCAGCAATTTCCTCAAGATGATGTTCGCAGTGCCGGCCGAGGATTTCATCCCCGACCCCGTGGTCACCCGTGCCCTCAACATGTTGCTGATACTTCATGCCGACCACGGACAGAACTGCTCATCCTCGGCAGTGCGGTTGGTTGGCTCTGGCCAGGCCAACATTTTCAGCTCGGTCGCTGCGGGCATCCACGCTCTCTCGGGGCCGCTCCATGGAGGAGCCAACCAGTCCGTGTTGGAGATGCTTACCAGAATCGTCGAAAGCGGCGACGACATCGATACCACCATCAAGAAGGCCAAAGACAAAGAGGACCCGTTCCGGCTGATGGGCTTTGGGCACCGCGTCTACAAGAATTTCGATCCCCGCGCCCAGATCCTCAAGAAAGGTGCTGAGGATGTCCTCAACGCACTAGGTGTGGACGACCCGTTGCTCGATCTCGCCATGGAGCTCGAGGACATTGCACTCTCAGACGAGTACTTCGTCGAGCGCAAGCTCTATCCCAACGTCGACTTCTACTCGGGGATCATCTACAGGGCAATGGGATTTTCCACCGACATGTTCACAGTCCTGTTCGCCATGGGTCGTCTTCCCGGCTGGATCGCGCAGTGGCGTGAGCTGTCTTCTGATCCCGACACCAAGATATTCCGTCCCCGCCAGCTATACACAGGGCCGGCGGAACGCCCTTTCATCCCGCGCGGCGACCGCTAAACCGCGTTCCCAACGCATGGGCGCTCGCATTGGATCATCTGGCCGCGCGGAAGGTGCTAGACGGCCTCGACGTCCTCGACATATGGCTCTTCGACAACGTCGCCGCTAACTGCATCCACCACCACCAACGCTCTTTGATCGGGTGGCTCCGAGGCTGAATAGAGCACCACCGACCATCTCGGCCGTGACCGCCACCCGTGAAATCGAACGGCAGCCGACGCGTGACCGATCGGAAAGTCAACGGCCGCCCCGGCGACTGTCATCGCCTGGTTCTCGTCCACTGCCAGAGGCCAGGCAGAGAGGAATTGCCAGATCGCGAGCAGGGCGAACCCGGCACCGACGATCCACCCGCCGTCAATTGCGACGACCGCCACCAGACCCGCCACACCCAGGACCCAACCGGCGATTCGGCGTCGTCCGGGGTCGGGGAAGCTGTAAGGGCCGATGACACTGGCGTCGAGCTCTTCTTCGATCTCCACGGAATCGGCGAGTTCCCGTTCGATGTGGATTCCCTCGCGGTCGACTTTGGCGTTTGACTCGTCGTTCACAGGGACGGCCGTCTTGCCATGCCGGTCAGCCGATTCGTTGCCTCGATCAGGGGGACGCCACGAGTGTCCTTATCTTCGCCGTAAAGGCGAAACCCCACCGTTGAGTTCGCCACGTCGTCGTCACCCACCACTAACACGGCAGGATGCTTCTGGGTGAGAGCGCGCCGGATCTTGTCACCCACAGTCTCGGGTGACAGGTCGACTTCCGACCGCAGACCCGCATCAATGAGGTTCTGGCTGACCGAGTCTGCGTACTCGTCATGCCGATCGGCCACCGGGATGATCGACACCTGAACCGGTGCCAGCCACATTGGAAACGCTCCTGCGTAATGCTCGACCAGGATCGCGGTGAAACGCTCGATCGAGCCGGCCTTGGCGCAATGGATCATGTAGGGGCGCTCGGAGACATTCCCGGACGCGGCGTATTCGAGCTCGAATCGTTGGGGAAGGTTGAAATCGAGCTGGATGGTGGAGACCTGCCAACGACGACCTATCGCATCCTTGACATGCACGTCGATCTTGGGCCCGTAGAAGGCACCCTCACCTTCGGCGATTTGATAGGGAACGTCATGAGCATCAAGTGCCTGGGCGAGCGCTTTCTCGGTGACCTCCCATTGATTCGCATCACCAATCGCCTTCTCGGGGCGTGTGCTCAATTCGGCCTCGAATTCGTCGAATCCAAAGTCCCCCAGCCAGGTGAGCACAAAGTCGAGATGCATCTTCAGCTCGTCCTGCACCTGATCCTCGGTGCAGAAAGTGTGGGAATCGTCCATCGTCATCCCGCGAACCCGGAGCAGACCCTGAACCACGCCGGACTTCTCATAGCGGTAGACGGAGCCAAGCTCACTGAGTCGCATCGGGAGGTCGCGATAGGACCGGCCCTGGCTCTTGTAGATGAGGACATGGAAGGGGCAGTTCATCGGCTTGACCCGGTACTCCGGATCGTCACCGTGTTGCATCCCCGGGTACATGCTCTCGGCGAAGTAGTCCAGATGCCCCGAGGTCCGCCACAGCTCCGACTTGGCGAGATGGGGTGTGAAGACGAAGTCGAACCCAAAGCGCTCATGCATCGCCCGGCTGTGATCCTCGATGATCTTCCTCAGTTGTCCACCCTTGGGGTGCCAGATGGCCAGTCCGGAGCCAAGCTCCGGTGGGAAGCTGAAGAGATCCAGCTCCGGGCCCAGCCGCCGATGGTCCCTCTTCTCGGCCTCTTCGAGCCGATGCAGATATGCCTCGAGGTCCTTGTTGGACGCCCAGGCGGTCCCGTATATGCGCTGAAGCTGCTCCCGCTTCTCGTCTCCGCGCCAGTAGGCGCCTGAGCTGCGAAGCAATTTCATAGCCGGAATCCGGGAGGTCGAAGGGAGATGGGGTCCGAGACAGAGATCGATGAAGCCGTGGTTCTTGTAGGCCGTCACATCATTTCCGTCGGACACCTCTGACGGGTCGAGGCCCTCGATGATCTCGACTTTGAATTTGTGCCCGGCAAATACTCGAAGGGCCTCTTCGCGGCTCATCGCCGCTCGTTCGAACGGCTGATCCTCGGAGATGATCTCCGCCATCCTCTTCTCGATGAGCTCCAGATCATCGGGGTGGAATGGCTCGGCAACCTCGAAGTCGTAGTAGAAGCCGTCGGCAATGGCAGGGCCGATGGCAAAGGTGGCTCCTTCGAACAGGTCGAGGACCGCCTGAGCCATCACGTGGGCGGACGAGTGGCGCAGAATGTGAAGACCCTCGTCGCTGTCGAGGGTTATCACCGCGAAATCACCATTCTGTGTGATCGGCCGCGACAGGTCGAGAAGATCGCCGTCGACCTTGACCGCTACCGCGGCGCGGGCCAACCCGGGGCCGATCGACTCGGCAACCTCGAGCCCGGTCACACCGTCCCGGTGAGAAACAACCTTCCCGTCGGGATAACGAAGATCTACTGGCATGTCACTTTCTGGCTAGCCTGGGCGGCAGAGTAATTCGGTAGCCGGGGATACTCGCCCGTTTGATCAACGAAGAGGGGTTACGCAAGGTATGGACGCACGGGGACTGGTGGAGAGTCTCTATCCGAACAGCCGGATCCGCGAGTTGGCGGCCGGGGCCAACAAGGTTTACCGCATCACGGAGAACGAGACCGACACCTCGATTGTCAAGGTGTACCCAGTCTTGTCACGAGAGAAGCGAGAGCAGCATGCTCTCGAAGTACTCGCCGGCGTCGACGGAATCCCGACCATTCACAATCATGGTGTCGAAGGCGAAATGGCCTGGCTCAAGATGTCTGACGCCGGTTCCTGGAACCTCGCGAGTCTTCCCAAGAACCTGGAAATGATCGAGTCTGCCGGGAAGATTCTTCGCGGTGTCCACTCGTCGAGAGCAGAGATCACCGACCTCGCCCTCGAGATCGACAGCGAACACGTGCTCAGCCATTACCGTTCCGTAATCAATCGCCTCGGTCGTTTCCGGCGCAGATTTGGCATGGACAAAGCCGTCCTGGACAAGGCTCTCGAAATCGAGCCCCCGCTTGCCACCGACCCGGTACCGTCACACACGAGACCTTTGCCCTCGAAGTTCATCGTGAGCGAGGAGAATCGGGTCACCCTCGTCGACTGGGAATGGGCGACTCTCAGCCCACCCGAATCGGACCTCACTCTCGCTGTGTGGCAGTTCGCCACATCCAACGGCGAGGACGCGGCGGCTGCCTTCCGTCGGGGTTACGCCGCCGAGCTTCCGGAGAGCCGATATCGCTCCTGGGTCGCCTACCACGCGGCGATGATGATGCTGGAAGCAGCCGAAGTCCGCGACGGACGTCTTGGCGACCTGTCATACCTGGTCGACGATCTCACCGAAGCCGTGATGGGCGGCTAGACCCGCCGAACCTAAATCCACGAAATCGCCAGCCACCTCTCGTAGCCTCTGGTTGCCTCAGCAGAGAGGACGGACGATGTTTGAAGTTCTGGTCACTGCCACTGCAACAACAGGATTGTTCGCGCTTGCCAGGGGAATTCGGGGCAACCAACCTTTTCGGGTAGATCCGAGCCCCCTGATGCTTCCGCGAGATGAGCGGAGCGACGATCTGCCTTGTCCGTGGTGCTATGCGCCCACCAATGAGCAAGACCCCCGCTGCACCGGATGTGGGCAGGAATTCGGCTGACCGCCTCACCACAAGCCAACCGAATCCGCGGAACGGCTATCTGTGCCGATATCTAAAGGCCGGACACCAATCCTATGGTGAGATGAGTGAGCAAGGTAGGACTTGTCCTCGGCGGTGGGGGCATCACAGGCGCGGCTTATCAGATGGCCGCCCTCATGGCAATCGAGCTGGCAACCGGATGGGATCCCAACGACGCCGAGGTAGTGGTTGGCATTTCGTCAGGCTCTTTTGTTGCGTCGCTGGTGCGCAACGAAGCCCTGAACCTCGACTCTCTGGTGAGACCGTTCGACAATCGTGAGGACGTCACCGAGCGCATCAGATCCCATGTCTTCATCAAGGGCCCGAGCATCAATGTCGGAAAGTGGGTTCGACATGGGATCGTCCCCGGGGTTCGGCGCCCCGGGCTAACGCTCTTCCTCGGCTCGCCGGCTCGTTATCACGCCGGGGGAATCGCTGATTGGGTAACGACCCATATCGGTTCGGATGCAGCGCTTTCCTGGCCCGACCGACCAACCGCGATCGTCGCTCATGATCTGCGTTCCAGGAGGCGCACTGTGTTCGGAACCGACGCGGCGCCGGAAGTCGGCATCGCCGACGCCGTGGCTGCCTCGTCTGCAATCCCTCTCATCTTTCGGCCGTACCCGCTGGGCGATCGCCTCTATGTCGACGGAGGCGTCTCCTCGGGGACCCATGCGGATCTGGTGCTCGGATCGCCGGAGCCCCTCGATCTGGTGCTTGTCATGGCTCCGCTCGCCGCGAAAGTGCCGCGGATGCGGGCCCGGTTCCACGAGAAGATGCTCGACCGAGTGGGCGCACGTGCTCTCGCTGACGAAATCGAGCTGATCAAATCGGATTGGCCTGATTGCGACGTCATGACTCTCAGCCCTTCACCGTCGGTTCAGAACGCGTCACGTCCCAATCCGATGGACGCGTCGCGCTCTGTTCCGACATTCACCCGCACGCTCGTCTCGATGAAGCGGACCCTCGCGCAACCCGACATCTGGGAGCGCCTCGATCACCATCTCGTCGCTGACCAGAAGCCAAGACAGGTGGCTAGCCGCTAGCCACCGACTCGCGCGAGATGCCCAGTCGCCCAATCAGGCTCACGGCCACGGCTCCGATAGCCATCGCAACCACCACCGAGAGCCAGTCATCTCCGGGCGCTCCGATCTCGGCGCTCCCGACTCCATCGGGCCACGGCCAGAGGATGCGAGCCGAGCCCGCCATCAGTCCGATGAGCACGGCAAGAACGTTGTCGTGGTGATGCTCCAGCAACCAATAGAGAAGCTGGGAGAACAAAGCAAGGCCAATCACCGCACCCAGGGCAAACACGATGATTGCGCCAAATTCCCGATCGGTGACCGCAGCCAGCACCGGGGCGTACATGCCCAACATCAGGAGGATCAGCGATCCCGAGATACCGGGCAGAATCATGGCGCAAATCGCCAGAACCCCGGCACCGAAGAACGCCAGAGCGGACGGATCTCCCCTCACCTGGCCTTCACCAAACCCGAGAGCCACAAACAACCCCAGACCCACGATCGCTGCGATCACGACGTGACGCCAGGTGGCCTGTCGAAGAAGCCTCCACGCGATCGCGATTGACCCCAGGACCAGACCGAGGAACAGTCCCGCAATGACCACCGGTCGCTCCTCGAGCTGACGCTCCAGAAAGCTTGCCAGCAAGACGACGGCGAGAAGTATCCCGGTGAGAAGCGGCAGGAGAAATCGCCACTCGACGTTGCTCGAGTGACGCTTGAACCCGGCAAAATCGGCTTTGATCATCGATCCCAGGGCGGAGCTTCCTTGGCGAATCGAAGCAACGAGTTGCTGATAGATTCCGAGGACAAGCGCGATCGTCCCCCCGGATACTCCCGGCACGAGGTCGGCCGTGCCCATGAAGAACCCGCCAACCGTCGAGCGCAGAACCTGTCTCAGCACGGCGCGAGTATGACGATGCGACTTGTCGCTACCAAGGAATCAGCCAAGAGTCCCCGGATTCACGTTGGCTCCCGAGATGAGTGCCACCACGTGCTCCCCTGGCTCGGGTCGGTAGACACCAGACATCAGGGCGGCAACGGTGGTCGCTGCCGCAGGTTCCACGGCCAGCCTGGCGTTTTGCCAGAGCCATGTCTGGGCGGCGATGATCTCGGCATCCGTAACCAGCACTGAATCATCGATCCACCTGTTGGCGTGCCATGCGTACTCCCCAATCGACTCGGCCCCGAGAGAGGATGCCGCCACTCCCCCCACCTCGACGACGGTTGGTCCCCCGGCCTTGCGCGCAGCGTGAAGACTTGCACATCCCTCGGGTTCCGTGGCGACGACTCGTACCTCATCACGCAGCCAACTGGCCACACCCCCGATGAGCCCTCCGCCACCGACCGCAACCAGAACGGAGTCGACATCCTCGATCTGGCGCATGATCTCTCTTCCGGCGGTTCCCTGTCCCGCAACCACCTCTGGCTGGTCATATGCATGGGCCTGAAACGCTCCACTCTCAACGGTCCAGTCTTCGCAAGCGGCCAGAGCCTGGTGGTAGTAACCGGGGATCACTCTGACGTCCGCCCCGTACTCACCAATTCGGTCGATCTTCTCGGCCGGTGATGTCTCCGCGACGAACACTGTTGCCGAATATCCCAGCTTGGAACACGCGTACGCAATTGCGATGCCGAAGTTGCCGCCCGAGGCCGCGGTCACACCCGATACGGGGATGTCCCGGGATGACAACACGGAGAAGGCCCCCCGAACCTTGAAGGAGCCAGTGGGTTGGAGATGGTCCAGCTTGAGCGAAAGCCGGTAGCCGGCCTCGAAGACGTCACCCAATTCGACCACAGGAGTCAATCTCGTGAAGGGGGCAATCCGGTCGGACGCCGATTCGATGTCGGAGCGGGTGACCTCGAGATCCATCCGGGGACCCTAGAACGGAGGTTGCATCAATGGCAGACCTCCTCTCCAATCACCATCGAGGAGTCGCTCCCCTGGACCCCAGCTAACTCCAATCCATCCTATGTGGGGCGTCCGATCCGCCGGCGGAGGGCGGCGCCTTCGATGTGGTTGGCAACTTTCGTGGCAACTTTCCAATAATCGGTAGCGGTGTCCACAGACGCCGCCACCGGCCGCCGGTGGTGGTCCTCGATACGCTTGGGTTATGGCGAGCATTTTGCTAGACCGGGTAACGGTGGAGCGCTCTGGCGTCGCGGTGATTCATGCAATCACGCTCGCCATCGAGAATGGTGAGTTCTTCGTGATCATTGGACCCTCCGGCAGCGGCAAGACGACGGTGTTGCGCGCTGTCGCCGGAATCGATCTGCCGGTGAGCGGGGACGTGCTCTTCGACGGCGACGTTGTGACCGGGGTGGAGCCTGCGGGACGCGACATCGCGATGGTGTTCGAGAAAAACACACTTTGACCGTTCAAGTCGGTTCGCAAGAACATCTCG
>JAPUJM010000015.1 GCA_027296205.1 Actinomycetota bacterium | reverse complement strand
GGGGCTCCATCCGCCCAGTTCCCGAGCCACCTCACCGTAGATGAGGTTGATGCCTCCCCGGTCGGGACTGAAGACGATCACCCGGCCCCCGGAGGCCAACAAGCTCTCTGACTTGCGAAGCCATCTGCCAGGACGGCCTCCCAGATATTCAAACGTGTGGTTGTAGAGGACGAGGTCGAAGACCCGGCTCGAGGTGAAATCCTGGAACGGCGAGCAAACCACCTCGTGCCAGATGCCCGGGCCGAACTCGGCCTCGAGGTTCTCCTCGAGTCGGGCGCAGGCATGGGAACTGACGTCGACGCCGACAAAGTGGCTGATCGGCACGTCATCGTCCTGGAGCATCTTCAGCATCGGGATTTCGAACAGACCGACACCCGACCCGACACTGAGGATGCTGACACGCCTCAGACCTCGAAATATCTCGCCCATCTCCGCCAACATGAGTGAGCCTTGATTGGTGCAACGACGGAACACCTCGTTGCAGGCCGAGTAATAGGGTTCGGTGAGCAAAGACATCAGCGGACCGAACCGAGCCGCCCGATTGTTCCCCGGCGTCCCCGGTGACAGCTCCGGTCTCGAAGGTGCATCCTCATTTGCACACGGTGATCAGGTTGACAGCCTGGGGGATGACGTATCTGTCCCCGACCGGGTCGTAGAGGCTTTCGAGAAGCGGTCGGAACAATTGCCCCACGTCGACGGTGTCGTCGAGGATCACCTTGCGGAGATACTTCTCCAACAGGTCGTCTCGGTTCCTGGCGATCTCGTGGGTGAATCGTTGCGGGTAGACCTCGTACTCCACCCCGAGGGATTCCAGGATCCTCCGGCTGTCCTCGAACTCCATGAAAGGAGCCCTGTTCCTGCCGTGAGGATGTTCACGTCTGTAGAGCCCGTGGAATTTCTGGTAGTACGACTCGGACGTCAGTTGGTACACGAACAAGTATCCACCCGGACGGAGTGTCTCGAGGAGACGGGCGTAGACCGCTCCCATCGGTTCGACACTCACCGTCGTAAACGAGTGCATTGCCCAGATCACGTCATATCGATCTGTCTCCGCGGGGAGCTTCGTCGGGAGATCCTCAATGAGTGCTTGGTACGTCCGGTCCACGCTGAAGTGCGCAAGCTGGCTCATGACCTCTCGTGCCCGTCGCAGGCTCGACCCTGAGATGTCCCAAAGGTCGGCGATGAGCCCAACGTCCGGTGGGAGCACGGCATCGAGGTAGCCCGGGAAGATCGCCGTCCCGCACCCGACATCGAGGACCCTCAGGCTCCCGAAGCCGGGCAACGACCGAAGAACTCGATCGAACGGAAAATCCCTGACAAGGGTCTCGTACTCGACGGCGATCACGTCGACCCATGAGTCGACGTCCCAGTCGTCATTGGCGTAATAGTGATCGGAGCTGGGGTTGCTCACGAGTCAACCCCAACCCACGGCAGCCACAAGAGTCGAGGGCCGGTCAGGGCGCGTAGTTCGGATCCCTCGAGCTCGGTGTCTTCTGGGTGTACAGGTAGGAATCGAGACCCTCCTCCACTTCGAATCGAGCCCCGGGAGCGTCGTAGGCCAAGATGATGTTTATTCGGTCCGCTGAGCCCTCCACGCTCCGCACGCTGTGCCAGCATCGGTTGGCACGCATGACGACCAGCCGTCCCGGATGCGGCTCCACCACTTTCCTCTTCCCGAACAGCCGTCGCACCACGGTGGGTCGGAGAAACCGGTCCAGCGTGAGTTGGAGCCGTTTGTGCTGCTGCTTTCGTTTCAGCAGGATTCGATAGTTCGGATAGAGCTCCGTCTCTCCTCCCTCTACTCGGTTGAGATACAGGATTGCGGTGACCGCGGTCCGGTCGTAGTGCCACCGATACTCGGATCCGCCGGGAGGCATGACGTTCACGTTGACTCCGGCCCGGGTGTTCAGGAGAGGCTCGAGGGATGTGCCAGAGAGCTCGTTCACCAAGTCTTTGGCTGCTCCTCGATACAGCTCCCAGATCGATGGCAGGTTGGCGCGGATCTCTTCTCCGTTGATCACCGAGTAGCGCAGAGACCGGCCCTTCATTGGCCGATTGATCTCGAGCAAATCGCGGTGCTTCCGGTAGTCGCCGATCTGCCCCAAAAGCGTCCGGCATTCCTCCGGATCCATGAAGTCGTCGATGAGCAAATGACCGGCTGACTCGAGTATCGGCTCGCTCATGAATCTTCCGCAGGGGGCGTCACTGCCGTCACATATGGGACGGGTCTCAGGCACGTCGGACGCTACTCATCGGCGTGGGTCCCATTGACCCAGGGGAGAAGACGGGTCAGGGGCCAGACCGATTGCGGGGCTGCGCTTAGCCCCCGGCCTCGTGTTTGAAGGAGACCTTGACCCTGGCTCGATATGCGACGACTTTGCCCTCCTCGATTTGCATGTCGAGCTCATTAACTTCGGCCACCCGAAGATCACGTAGCGATTCGGCCGCCGTTTCGACTGCGCTCTTGGCGGCATCCTCCCATGATTGTGAGCTGGATCCCACCAACTCGATCACTTTGTAGACGGACACTGGACCTCCTCGGCTCGCTGTCTGTTCGAACCTACACACCAGCACATCGAGGAGTCGTGCGAAAACGGCGCGCCGGCGGGACGGCGATTCACCCACCATGTCGGCAGCGCCAATGAGTGGCCTGCTTGCGCCAACTGGAGTGATTTCCTAACAGATCTCGGTCGAGCCGAAAGACACCAATGCTCGTATGGTCAACACGATGGATGGCGTCACGGTCTCGCCCCCAGCGTTGGCCAGCGAGCTTTTCGCTCCGATTGCCCCGACGTATGAGCGCTGGGCCCGACTGATGAGCTTGGGCCAGGACGGCCGGTGGAGAAGGGCGATGGTCGACGGGCTCGGTCTCGCGCCCGGATCACGGGTTCTGGATGTCGCTGCGGGAACCGGTTCGATCACCCGGCTCATCGAGTCGCACGGTCTTGATGTGGTCTCGGCCGATCAGAGTCTCGAGATGACGCGAATGGCCAAGCGGCAAGATGCTTTGGCGGTGCTGGCGACTGCGGAGCGGCTGCCTTTTTCAGATGGCGTCTTCGATGGAGTCACCTTCGGCTACCTGCTGCGTTATGTAGACGACGTGTCGCGATGTCTCGAGGAGCTCGTTCGGATTGTCCGACCCGGGGGTGTGGTGGGCATGGTCGAGTTCGGCCGGCCAACCGGTGGGTGGTTTCCCGCTTGGTGGCTGTACACCCGTGCCCTGCTCCCCACCGCGGGCGCTGTGATCCGGTCGGGCTGGTGGGAGGTCGGCCGATTTCTGGGTCCGAGCATCGACGCATTCGCCGAGAGTCAACCACCGGATCGCCTGGCTGCCGCGTGGGGAGATGCGGGGATGGAGGATGTCCGCTTTCGCCGGATGTCGCTGGGTGGTGGCTTGGTGATGTGGGGTCGGCGCCGATGACCGGTTTACGACCAGCGTTCTATGCGCGCACCGGCACCCGGCTGGGAGATCTCCTGACGCTCCTCCATTTGCCATACACGATGTGGCACCTCTCATATGTGGCGATTGGTGCGGCCATGGCGCCCCGGATCGACGGACTTCGCCTGGCCGGGACACTTCTCGCGTTTGCCTTCGGGCTCGGGGTCGGCGCCCACGCCCTCGATGAGCTGCACGATCGCCCGCTCTCCACCGGCCTGTCACCCCAAACCCTGCGAATACTGGGCTGGGGAGGCTTGGGCGTGGCCGGAGTCCTGGCGATCGCCGCCTCGCTCGTCATCTCACCCGTTGCGCTGGCGTGGGGGGCCGGGGGTGTGCTGCTGGCGGCCGCATATGCCCTCGAGTGGTCTCACCGGCTCCATTCGACGATGGGCTTCGCCGTTGCCTGGGGTGCGTTCCCGGTGCTGGTGGGCTACTGGGCGCAGACCGAGTCGCTCTCGCCGGCCGTGGTCGTCGTTGCCGCCGCGGCAACTGTCTTCTCCATGTCGCAGCGCGTCCTGTCCACACCGGCCCGGCGCGTGCGACGGGTGGTCATGGACGCCACCGCCGAGGTCGGTGAGGATCGCTGGGACAGGTCGACACTGCTGGCCACCTGGGAACGTCCGCTGCGACTGTTGGTCCTGGCACACGTCCTGCTCGCCATCGGGTTGCTCCTCACCCATCTTTCAATCTAGGGGGAGCAAATCCGACCAATATCCGCCACCAGGGGTCTGAGGGGTCTTGCACCGGCTCGGGCTGGCGGCCACCATTGATCTCCTTCTGGGAGTGTGGTGGTCGATTGGTGATACTCACCGTCACTGCGGCAGCCGACCACTCACATGGGTATACCCCACCCGAACCTTGTCTCCATTGGTGGTCAGCGTCACGTGGTAGTTGCGGTCGGTTCGGTAGGCGACAAACCGTCGGTTCGATAGCTCGGTGACGACGTCCGGATGAGGGTGGCCGTGCGGCACCACATGACTGCTCATCACCAGCCGGGTTTTTCGCCACCGAATGGTGTCGAGAAGGGGAGTCGCCCCGGCCGGATCGAAGAGACCGTTCCGCCCACCATGATGGGGAATCTGGATGTAGGTGGGATTCTGAGGAAGTCTGTCCACGATCTCGGGCCAGTTCTCAGCCTCGGCATCTCCAGTGAGGACGATCGAGGCATCTCCCAGCGTCAGGGCGAGCACGACCGAGTTGTTGTTCTCGTTGTCGTCGATCTGATTCCAATTCGGCCACAGGACCTCTAGATCGGCGTGGAAATCCACCTGGGGGGGACCAAGGATCTTGGATACATCGACCGCCTGGTGATGCACGACATTCTTGGACCTGTTGGCGTAGTCGAGAAGGAGGCCGTAAGTCGTTGACGCCACCGACTTCGGATACCAGAAATGTTTGGTGCCGAAGGTCCTCATCATCTCTTTGAGACCCCGGGCGTGGTCGGCATGCCCGTGGGTGAGCAGCACCCATTCGAAGTTGTGGTCGATGGTCTTCCAGTTGCGCCCCTGCCGTTCGAAGTAGCGCTTGACAAATCCCAGTGCGGTCCTTTGACGCTCGGAGTCGTTGCAGTCGATCAGCCCGTAACGATGTTTCCCTGCGTCGTCCTGCGAGTCGACCAGGATGCAGTCTCCCCAACCGACATCTATCACGGTGACCGACAGCTCAGCCATCTCTACTCCCACCTCAATTGGAGCTCGGGCCTCTCCTCATCGAAGGCTCGTTTGCTCTTTTCTATTTGGTCACCAGCCCATTCCCGAAACGCCACCGTCTCCAGCGGAGACCTGAACACCCGACCTCGGGGGTCTTCTCCGAGCAGTTGGTCGATGGCAATGTCGCCAGATCCGTATCGATACGCCTGCTGGAACAGGTCGGCACCCACCCGAAAGACGTCCCCACGTTTGATCGGCTCTTCGGCCGGGTAGCTCGATTCGCTGCCCCATGGTGGGGCTTCGGAGCACCATCGATGTGGGAGCCAAATATCTTCGAGTTGGATCGAGAGTGCACCCTCCTGTTCCAGGGCGAAGATGGTGGCAACGTCGTCTGGCTCGGCAAACAGGTCGAATTCGGTCACCTCTCGACCCGGTGCCTCGGTTTGCCTGACAGCGCTGAACACCACCCCGAGCATTCCCAACGCTCCCAAGCCGTGCAGCCGGGCCAACGGTGGAAGCTCGATCTCCCATACCGAGGCGGGGGCGTCCGTGGTGACGACGAAGTAAGTGGCCCGAATCATC
>JAPUJM010000149.1 GCA_027296205.1 Actinomycetota bacterium | reverse complement strand
TCCTTTCGATGTCGCCAGTTTTCGCTCATGCTTTGGAGCATCTCCGGCGGCATCACTTCTTGTGGAACCACTAGTTCGCCATCGACAGGCCATCCTTCGAGCAATTCGGGGTGGTAGCCCTCCGGGTAATACATCTCGGGCGGAATCTCGTGGTCCCGTATGAAGGGCTCTTGAATGTCTTCTCGACTGTGGTGGGGAGCCGGGACGACAAGCTGCTCGTCGTCGAAATCGAACTGAGGGGCCTTGTTGTTGGGATAGTCCGGGAGGATCCCCTCACGAACCCAGATGTCCTCTTTGGTGACGTTGACCACGATGCCGTCGGGTGCTCCGAAATGGTATGGGCCTTTCCAATGGTGCCGAACCTCGGCGACGGTTTCCTCGTTGAGGTAGGTGTCGAACGGCATATGCGTTGTCATCAGCAGTCTTGGTTGGATCCGATTGGCGAGGTATCCGGCTGCATAGGCAGGCGTGTGATGCATGTCCACCGTGAACCGACCGACGAACGGTGGAACCCCTTGCACACCGGAGCTGATTGCAATCACCTCTGGCTGAGCTTCGGTGATGTACACATCCGCCCCGGATGCGTATTTCTCGTCGAGGTCGTTTGGCCGCCCGTCTCCGGTCCACACGACCGACAGGCCGTTCCAGTTGAGCCGATATCCAGAAGCGCCGTCCTTGGCATGGGAACGCTGCCAGTGGATCACTTCTACGCCGTCTTCGTCGTAGATAACTCCGCCGTTGTCACGGAAATCGAATTCGTTGACTTCTATGTCCCACGCTTTGCCGACGGCGAAGATGCTGAAGGCGTCTTTGTGCCATCCGAGCATCTTCTTCATGCCTTCGATCATCGCTTCGGTCCCGTATTCAGGGTCTCGCCCTGATGGTCCGAACACCCGCAATGGCTTGTGCCACCTACCCGCCCAGCCTCCGAACATGTACAGGTAGGGAAGGGAGCCGAAATGATCGACATGGAGGTGAGTGATGAAGATCTTGTCCAACTCGTTCAGCGACATGCCGGCCGCCACATAGTTGGCGATGGCACCCTCACCGATGTCGAACACGAAGTTGTCGCCGTTCCCCAACTGCACCAGGATCGAAGTGTTCATCTGGCCTGGTCGGAGTGATGGCGAGGTTCCCATGAAGATGATCCGAATTTCATCCGGGCCGACGGCCTCGGTTCTCGGGAACCAATTTGAGGCGCTCTTGAGTCCTGGGGTTGGGCTGATGCCGTCGAACATCAAGCCTTCCTTCCAGCGTCCCAACGGAACACCGGAAGTGAGCGCTTTCTGAATCGCTTCGGGCGAGGAGGGTTCTTTGCGGTTCGAGTCGGAGGGCATGACCATGGTCCTTTCGCTGACCTATGAGACGAGGCAGTCTGGCAGCCCGGGTCAGTACTTGGCCAACTCCTGGGCCTTTTCCACGATGCCTTCGGGGGTCGGATAAAGGCTGTGCTCCAGCGATCCGGCGTAGGGCATGATTGGAACGTCGGGGAGGGCGTAACGCTTCACGGGAGCGTCGAGCCATTCGAACGTCTTGTCGGCGATCTGGGCAGCGATCTCGGCCCCAAAACCAGCGAACTCGTTGTCCTCATGAACGATCAGGGCACGGGACGTCTTCTGGATCGAAGCTTCGATTGTCGCCCAGTCGAGAGGCTTGAGACTGCGAAGGTCGATGACCTCGGGACTGATGCCCAGTTCTTCGAGCACCGGGACGGCCTCCATCGCAAAGTGGGCCATCGCCCCATACGCGATGATCGTCAGGTCAGATCCCACGTGTCGGAGAGCCGCTTTTCCAAGAGGGATCTTGTACTCCCCTTCCGGGAAGGGTCCCTTCGCCAACCTGTACAGCTTCTTCGGCTCGAGGAACAACACCGGGTCGGGGTCTTCAACCGCCGTGTGAAGCAGGCCCTTGACGTCGGCGGGAGTCGATGGAACCACCACCTTCAAGCCGGGAACGTGGCAGTAGAAGGATTCGATCGATTGCGAGTGATAGAGGGCACCGTGGATTCCGGCTCCGTAGGGAGTTCGGATCACGATCGGGACGGTCCACCGTCCGTCGGAGCGGAAGCAGATCCTTGCCGCCTCCGACACGATCTGGTTGAAAGCCGGGTGCATGTAGTCAGCGAACTGGATCTCGGGGATCACCTTGTAGCCGGCCGCCGCCATTCCGATCGCACAGCCGATGATGGACGACTCCGCGATCGGGGTGTTGAAACAGCGTTCCGACCCAAAACGCTCGGTGAGTCGCTGGGTGGCCTTGAACACACCACCCTTTTCGCGAGCGACATCCTCGCCAAACACGATGGTGTCCGGGTGAGCTTCGAAGACTTCATGGAGGGTCCGGTTCACCGCTGTGATCAGGTTGATGCGCTCGCCGTCGGGAATGACCTCCGGCTCGGTCACGGCGGGACCCGGCTCGATGACCTTCGCGTAGACCCGGGAGGTGGGCTCATCGGGGTCGGGCGAGCTCTCGGCCTGTTCGACGGCGTTGGCAAGTTCGTCGACAACGCTCGAGTCGAGTTCGGCTTCCTCGGCTTCGGTGAGCATCCGATTCTCGATCAGGTACTGCTGGAGGCGGGCCACAGGGTCCTTTTTGCGCCACGTCTCCACCTCATCACGCGATCGGTAGAGGCTGTCGTTGTCGTCTGAGGTGTGGGCGTAATACCGATAGGTCTCGGCCTCGATGAGGGTCGGTCCCTCTCCGGCCCTAGCCCTCGCCACCGCACGTTGCATCGTGGCGAGAACCTCGAGGGGGGCGTTGCCGTCGATGGCGTGACCGGGGAATCCGTAACCTGCGGCACGGTCGACGATCTGCCCGGCGACTTCTTCCTCTGATGGCACCGAGATGGCGTAGTGGTTGTTTTCGATGACGAATATCAACGGGAGCTTGTGAATTCCGGCCCAGTTCATGGCTTCGTGCCAGTCGCCCTCCGACGT
>JAPUJM010000148.1 GCA_027296205.1 Actinomycetota bacterium | reverse complement strand
TCAACAGGTGGAGAATTACATCTTCTCGCCTCGCATCACAAAGCGCACGATGGAGATCCATCCGGCTGTCTCCGTGGCCGCCATCTTCATCGGCGCCAATCTGATGGGTGGGATAGGCGTCATCCTGGCACTTCCCATGACGGGGATCATTCAGGCCATCAT
Source organism: Actinomycetota bacterium (assembly GCA_027296205.1). GTDB lineage: Bacteria > Actinomycetota > Acidimicrobiia > Spongiisociales > ZC4RG35 > SZUA-217. Next base: position 5,082 of record JAPUJM010000148.1, on the reverse strand, counting down.
TTCGGAGTCGAGAAAACGGCACGACGTGATCCTCGATGACGCCGACGACGCTCCCCAGCCGGTGCCGGAGACCTGACAGGTCTCCGTATCAACGCTGTGGCGGCCACCTCGGAGGAATCTGAAGTGAAGGCAACAAGCCCCTTTCGGCTTGGGTTGTCTGCCCTTCTTGCCGGATTCGTCCTCGTTGTGGCGGCGTGCACCAGTGTTGACACCAGCGACACGACCGAAGGCGGAGACGACAGAGGCACTACCACCACTGAGGCCGCCGCAGACGTTGATGATGACGAGCCGGCTCCTGTGGAGGGCAGTGCTTTCCGTGTCGGATTCATCTCCAGCATCACTACTGACAACTGGTTCGCGTCGCTCGACACGCTGGACTCGTCCATTAACCGGGTCTACCTGGGGAATGCCAAGACGTCGATGTTCAAGTTGAGCAACCCCGGTTTTGTTTACGTACCGGGAATCGCTGCCACCTCGGAGCCCGTGAAGGCTGTCGAGGAAGGTGACGTCTGGGTTGTGGAACAGCCCATTCGCACCGACATGACGTGGTCGGACGGTGTGCCGGTCACTGCCGATGACCTCTCGTTCTATTTTGAGATCACCCGTGAGTTCAAACTCGGCGGCGACCATGCAGCCAACTTCCCGCCCTCGGTTCTCAGCGTTACCGCTCCATCGGAGGACGTAATTCGGGTCGAGTTCGAGGGAGAGCCCGGACTGGCCACGTGGCAGAACGGTGTTGGCCTCGCCCACTTCGTTCCGTCTCATTTCTGGCAGCCCCATGTCGAAGAGGCCCGCGCTGCTGTCGCAGAATTAGCGGGCACGATCACCGAGGAGGATGCCGTCAAGGCCATCGTTGCAGCGTCAATGGTCGACGAAGACCCTGAGACTGACATTGCCGAAGAGGATGTCACTCAGGCAGACATCGATGCCTGGACCGAGGCTTCGGTTGCCAACGAGGGCTTGCTTGTTCTCTACGCGGTGGCGGCACCGATGGAGCCATCGACGGGCCCGCAGGTGTTCGACCAATGGGTACCGGGCGCCTTTGCGACCACTGTGTCCAACCCGACCTTCTTCGACAGTGGCACCGAGAACACTCTCTACTCGGATGGCTCTTTCCGGATCGCCAACACCGATCGCGGCGAGGACGCTGTCTACGGCGGCGGCGGTGCCGGTGACACCGTCGCTCGGTACTTCGAGGGCCCCTTCGTCTCAGAGATTCTGTGGGTCGAGCATGGCACCAAGGAGGAGGCGTACGAGCAGCTCGCCGCCGGTGAGATCGACTTTGTCTACGACACGCTCGGTATCGGCAGTGGTCTTCGAAATGAGCTGGCCGCCAACCCGGATCTTCAGTTCTCGGTTAGCCAGAGCGAAGGCATCCGTTACATGGCGTTCAACATGCGCAAGGCCCCGATGTCCGACCTGGCATTCCGTCAGGCGGTCGCCACGGTCATCGACAAGGAGTTCGTGGCTGACGCCGTCCTCGCCGGCGCCGTGTTCCCTGGCTACACCATCGTCCACCCGGGCTTGACCACGTTCTATAACACAGAGGTGCCACGGGCAGGATGGGCCGATGGCGCGCCGATGAGTGAGGCCGACCGCTTCCTGTCCGCCATCCAGATCCTCAAGGACGCCGGTTACACCTGGGATTCAGAGCCGATCATCGATCCGGAGAACCAGGATTCCGTCCGTAATCCCGGTGTTGGCCTGACGATGCCCAACGGGATCAAGGTTCCGGGACTTCGGATCATGACTCCCAGCGCTGGTTATGACCCGTTCCGGGCAAGCTTCTCCATCTGGATTGAGCAGTGGCTGAATGATCTGGGGGTGCCGGTGGAGGTAGACCCGACTGATTTCGAGACCATTGTCGCCGCGGTGTTCCCACCGCAGACAGAGGCGACCACGACGGCTTGGGACTTGTACGTGCTCGGCTGGGGTGCTGCCGACCCGTCACTGCCCGGTACCCTGCTGGTGGAGTTCTTCCACTCGAGCAATGACGCCGTGTCCGGCGGTGGATTCAACATCCCTGGTTACAAGAGCGAGCGCTTCGACGCCGTGGCCGACGCTTTTACGGCAGCGACCGACATCCAGTCTGCCGCCGAGCTGACCAAGGAAATGGACATGATCCTCGCTGAGGACCTCCCATACGTGGTGTTGTTCCGCGCGTCGATCATCGAGGCCCAGCGCACGAACCTCGAGTTCCCGGCACAGGTCATCATGGGTGGTCATTCCGGCTTCCCCAATGTATGGCCAAATGCCGTGCGAATGAGGGAATAGCCCGAGGACCCCCGGATTGGCTCTCGGGGAGGAAATACCCACCGAATCCTTGGAAATCGGCGCCGGGAGGCGTTTGATCTACTGCAATGGAGACTTCTCCGCGCTTTGGCGTCACCCTGATCGCACTGGCTCTGGTCGTTGCGGTCTGTGCACAAGGCGAAGCCAATCCGTCAACGACCTCCACCCCGACGACGATACCCGTCACCACGACCACAGCACCCCGGGTGACGACAACCACCGAAGAGGAGCGCTGTCCCGATGCTTTCTGTGTCCTCTATCACATTCAGCCGGAAGCGAAGTGGTCCGATGGCACACCGGTGACAGCGAGTGACTTCGTCTATACCCACAAAGTCCTGGTCGATCCACTCAACGGGGCGGCAGTCGGGGCCGGGCATGATCTGATCACCGGATCTGAGATCATTGACGACAAGACGGTCCTGTTCGCCTTCTCCGACGTGTACGGACCATGGCAGACGCTATTCGAGGTCGTCCTCCCGAGACACGTTTTGGAGGGCGCCGATTCCGGGGCCCCCTTCGGATTCGCCCTGACCACGACGTCCGGGCCCTTTGTTCTCCACGAATGGGTCCCCGGTGATCGCATCATTCTCAGACGCAATCCGCAGCACTGGCCGGTCGACGATCCGCTGTCCGGCTCTCCGTTGGGAGACGTTGACGAGATCCACTTCGTGTTTCCCGACAATGTGGGCGACATGCTCCGCGACCTCGAAGACGGTGAGATCGATTTGGTCAACCCCAGGCCTCTCGACTGGATGGTGGACGAGGTCCGCACGATGGAGGGAGTGAGCCACGACCTGGGACCGGGACCCTTCTGGGAGCACATCGACTTCAACCATGACGACCCACTTCTCTCGAAGAAGTGGGTTCGAGAAGTGATCTCCCTCGCAATCGACCGCGAGGCGCTGCTCGATGGGACCGTGCGAACCGTCGATCCCGAGGCCTCTGCACTCGACAACTCGATATGGATGGCCAATTCGCTCAACTATCAACCCAACTTCGTCGATGGCTACGACCCCGAGAGGGCCGAGCAGGTGCTCGTCGATCACCTCTGCGAGAGAGGTGACGACGACATCTACTCATGTCAGGGCCGACGCATGTCTTTTGTTTGGGCCACCACCCTGGGAGATGAGTTTCGCCAGACGCACTTCGAGCTTGCTCGCGAAGCGCTGGAGGCAATAGGAGTGGAGTTGGTCGGCGACTTCATGACTCCATCGGATTTGTTCACATCTGACATGTTCTTCGGTGGGCCCGACGTGTGGCAGATCATCAACTTCTCATGGAAGGCGGCCGCCGATCCACACCTCGGCAACAGCACGTACTTCTGCGAGGGTGCCGCTCCAAGTGGTTTTGGCGCGTTGAACGTCAACCGCTATTGCAACCAGGACGTCGATTCGCTGGTGCGTTCGACGAACGGCCAGGCGGACCGGGCCGAGAGGGCGCGAACCTACAACGAAGCAGACGCGGCCTACTTGGAGGACCTGGCGATCATCCCGCTGTATCAAAAACCGGCATTCCTCGCCTGGAACGCCGACCTCACCGGGCCCGAGCTCAACATCTCCCGCTCCACCGACCTGTGGAATGTCGCGGCGTGGTTCGGCAAGGAGATCGTCGTGATCGCACTCGACTCGGAGCCCGAGTCACTCAATCCCATAACCCCGCACGACACCAGCACTGCGATGGTGCTCGCCGCGATGCTCAGCGGCGCATTCGGCATCGACCCCACCTTGGAGTTCCGACCGGTGTTGATAGAGAGCGCCGAGACGTTTGTGAGCGATTCCTGATGTCGGGCCCGTTGTTCGGAACACGCGTCGTCGAGCTGGCAGGTCTGGGACCGGCTCCCTTTTGTGGGATGACGCTGGCCGACCTCGGCGCCGAGGTGATTCGGGTGGATCGAGCCGATGTCGTAGTTGGCGATCACACGTCGCGCACGAAACACGATCTGCATAACCGGGGCAAGCGATCCATCGGGGTCAATCTCAAGACCCCGGGTGCTGTCGACGTGGTCCTGGACCTGGCCGGGACGGCGGAGATCTTGATCGAGGGCTTCCGTCCCGGGGTGACGGAGCGTCTTGGGGTAGGGCCCGCCGAGTGTCTGGCGCGCAACACGGCACTCGTCTATGGGCGAGTCACCGGATGGGGCCAGGAGGGGCCGATCGCCTTCACCGCGGGCCACGACATCGACTACATCGCCCTCTCCGGAGTGCTTCATGCGGTGGGGCCGGCAGATCGCCCGATACCGCCCTTGAATCTGATCGGTGATTATGGGGGTGGGGGGATGCTTCTGGCTCTTGGGGTAATGGCGGCACTTCTCCATGCTCGCGAAACCGGTGAGGGCCAGGTCGTCGACGCTGCAATGTTGGATGGAGCTGCGCTGTTGACGACATCACATCACGGTCTAATCGCCGAGGGTATTTGGACAGCCAGCAGAAGGGAATCCAATCCCCTCGACGGTGGTGCTCCCTTCTACGCCGCCTATGAGACGTCTGACGGTCGGCACATGGCGGTGGGAGCCCTCGAGCCTCAGTTCTATGCGGAACTGCTCGAGGGGCTGGGTCTGGAGCCCGGGGACCTTCCCGCCCAAACCGACCACTCGGGGTGGCCGGCACTTCGAGACCTGTTCGCCGAGAAGTTCTTGGAGAGGACAAGAGATGAGTGGGCGGATCACTTTGAGATGACCTATGCATGTGTCGACCGTTTCATCTCGATTGAGGAGGCGCAGAACCACCCTTACTTCATGTCTAGGGGAAAATTCGTATAGGTGGCGGACGTGACTCTAAAGTCCATCGCCCC
>JAPUJM010000147.1 GCA_027296205.1 Actinomycetota bacterium | reverse complement strand
GGCCGGTCGGGGGCTGTTCGTCCCCACCAGCACCCGGAGGGTGGTCCAGGCCACTTTGATCGCGTTCGGCTGATCCACAGCTATCAGAACCCTGGTGCCCCGCTCGGTCTTCCTTGTTCCGCTAAAGCACGTATGGTTCCGATCGTGTTCAGTTTCATCTTCAAACTCGTCCGATACGCCTTCATCGGCGCCTTCGGGGCCGCGATAGCGGCAAAATTCCTACTCGAGTCGAACGCCGACCCCCACACCGAGGAGATCGACCTGGTCGCAATCTTCGAGGGCAAGGAGCTCGTCTCTTCCGCCGACCCGTTCTATGGGGGCAAGATCCTGGCAATGTGTGGTGGGGTTCTTCTCGATTTGAGGAGGACCCAACCGGCGCCAACCGGAATCCGGATCGATCTCGCCATCATGATGGGCGGAGTGAGCCTCGTCGTTCCCGAAGGATGGCGTGTCAGATTCGACGGGAAGATGTTCATCGGTGGCTGGTCGGACAACACCAGAACCACCGCTGAAGAGGATGTCCCAACGGTCACCATCACCGGCTTCGTGGCGATGGGAGGCCTCCAGGCAACCACGAAGTCGTCTGTGGAAGTAGTCGTCTGATGACGACACGAATCGAGGCAACCCGGCTGATTCCCGGCCGCGGCGAGGTGGTGGACAACGGGGTCGTCATTTTTGCCGACTCAGCAATCTCGTACGCCGGTACTGCGGAGGCCGCGCCGGAAACACCCGACGCCGAGGTCGTCGCCACCGACACTGTCATGCCGGGCATGTGGGAATGCCATGGGCATTTCATCGGCATCTACACCGCAAACATCGACGAAGTGTGGACAACCAGGCCGCAACTGGCTGCGATGCGGGTCACCGCTGACGCTCGTCGAGCGCTCCACGCCGGGTTCACCTCCGTTCGTGAGCTCGGTGGTCTGGGCAGTTTCCTCTCGTTCGCAGTCGAGGAGGGCCAGGTCGAAGGTCCGAATGTCTATGCGAGCGGGTCAATGCTCTCGATGACCGGCGGTCATGGTGACGCGCACAGCATGGATCTGGCCGACGCCCGCCGGGCGGTGACTCGAGCTTGGGGTGAGGACAACATCGTCGACGGCCCCGACGAGGCTCGCGCCGGAGTCCGCCGCATGCTTCGTCTCGGAGCCAGGGTCATCAAGATTCACGCCTCGGGTGGAGTGCTCAGTCAGTTGGACGACCCACATCTGCCCCAATTCTCCAAGGAAGAGCTGGAGGCGATCGTCGACGAGGCAGCACGCATGGAGCGCATCGTGGCCGCCCACACCCACGGCAAGCGAGGAATGATGGCTGCCGTCGAGGCCGGCATCAAGACTCTGGAGCACGGCACCTACATCGATGAGGAAGTGGCTGACGCCATGATCGAAAACGGTGTGATGTTGGTGCCCACTCGTTGGGTTGTCGAGTTTCTCATGGCCGAAGGCGAGAAGATGGGCATGCCCGACTACGCCAAGAAGAAGGCAGCCGAGGCAGCCGCCCACCACGCACAGGGAATGGCACTCGCGGTCGACAGGGGCGTCAAGATGGCCCTCGGAACTGACATCTTTGGTGTCGGGCTCTGGGGTCGCAACGGTGAAGAGCTTGCTCTCATGGTGGATTGTGGGATGACCCCGCTCCAAGCCATCGAGATGGCCACCGCCAATGGGCCCGACACTCTGGGGCCACAGGCTCCCCACACTGGTCAGCTCGTCGAGGGCATGGACGCCGACGTGATCTGCGTCAGCGGCGACCCCTCGAGCGACGTCTCCATCCTCGGCACCCCCGACAACGTCACCCACGTCTTCAAGGGCGGAACCCGCTACAAGGGCTAAAACCCCGTTCCCGATGCATGGCGCGTCGCTTTTGATCAGGTGGTCGCAGAGAAGGGCCTCGCCTCAGACGATGTGACGTTTGCTCGCCCATCGGGCGAGTTCGTGGCGGTTGGAGAGCTGAAGCTTGCGAAGTACCGAGGAAACGTGGGTCTCCACGGTTTTGATCGAGATCTCGAGTTTGCGAGCGACCTGCTTGTAGGCGAACCCGCGAGCGATCAAACGGAGCACGTCCTTCTCTCGCAATGTGAGTTGGTCGAGCTCGGGGTCCTCCTCAGAGGGGATGGCACCGGCGAATGCATCCAAAACAAAGCCGGCCAGTCGTGGGGAGAACACCGCGTCACCGGTACTGATTCGCCTCACGGCATCGGCAAGGTCCGGAGGCTCGATCGTCTTGGTCACATAGCCCCTGGCTCCCGCCCTGATCATTGCTATGACATCCTCTGCCTGGTCCGACACCGACAGGGCCAGAAACCTCACGTCCGGGTTCGACTCGCTGACACCCTCGATGACCGCGATCCCGCCACCGTCCGGCATGTGCACGTCCACCAGGACCACATCCGGATTCAGTCCCCGAATCTCGACGATGGCGGTGTCTACGTCAAACGCCGAGCCAACAATCCGGAACTCATCGGCGAGCTCTGCCTTGACACCGGACAAGAAAAGACGGTGATCGTCCACGAGATAGACGGTGATGCTCATCCCGACTCCACCGGCATTCTCATCACGACCTCTGTTCCGTCACCCGGCTCACTGTTTATCTCGACGGTCCCGCCTGCATTCTCCACCCGGGACTTGATCGACTCGGCTATTCCTTTCCGATCGGGCGCCACCTTGTCGAGGTCGAAGCCCTTGCCTTGATCGGTCACATAAACGGTCAATTTCTCATCTTCTGCCTCGAGATAGAGCGACAGCCGATCGGCGCCTGAGTGCTTGGCGGCATTGACCATTGCCTCCGAGGCGGCACCTATGAGCGGCGCAGATTCCTTGTCGAGGAGGTGATCGCCGACGGTGACGACATCTATGGGGACCTGATGATCTTTCTCGACCCGCGCCGCTGCGTTCCTCAGGGCGGTGGAGACGAGGTCCACTCCGTCGAGCGGCGCGGCTCCGAACAGCCAGTCTCGCAATTCGGTCTCCTGATGCCGAGCGAGAATCGCCATTCGGGCCGGATCGTCGGTCCTCTGAATCAACGCCAATGTCTGAAGAACCGAGTCGTGGAGATGAGTGGCCATCTCAGCCCTCTCCTCCTGTCGGATCCGCTCGTTCCGTTCCGTGCCGAGATCGACGATCAGCCGACGCACCCAGGGTCCAAACCCCACCACGATCCCCAATCCCGTGAGGACAATCGCAAGAAAGACCACACCAAGCTCAAAGACCGGTCCGATCGAGGTGATGAAGATCGAGAGACCGCCAAAAAGCAGAGCCACACCGAGGATGAGGCGGAGACGACTCGGACGATCCACGTTTGGATCCATCAACGCTGCAAGTGGACCGGGCGTCGAACTGTCAGTTAGGGCGGCGGTTCCAAATGCGAGGGCACCGGCCGTCAAGACGAGCGCCGGGTTCGGCCACCAACCGACGGCTTCCAGGAGCAGCAAGAGCCCAAGAAATGCGAGCCCAAGGCCTAGTCCCCGACCGTTGTCGACCGCCACCACGTCCCGGTCTTCCACTTTGTCGTACGCCATGAGCCAGAAACCCAGATAGAGCACCCCTCCGAGCCCCCAGACCATGAGAAGGGTCAGGAATGCGGCTCTCACATATGCGTCGGGTATGCCAAGGGTGTCGGCTAGTCCGCCGGCAACACCACCCATGACTCGGTTGGTCTTGCGGCGACTGAATTCGAACGATCGGACGGCAGCCACACCCAGATGATGCCCGCTGCGCCCATCTTCCTCAATCGGGAATCACCCTTAGGGTTCTCAGGGGAGTCTCAGGGAAGTCCCCAATACCAACCTTGGGAGGCTTGTGGATCAATAGAGCCATGGAACAAAACAAACAAACCACCACAGCCGAACCGTCCGAGGAGACGGTGAGCGCCTCTGAGTTGGTGCGACCTCAAGAAGGACGAGTTCTTGCCGGTGTCTCCCAAGGGCTGGCAGACCGCTACGACCTTCCGGTCTGGGTACCGAGAGCCTTCTTTGTCGTCACTGCCTTCTTCGGAGGGCTCGGCGTCGCCCTTTATTCGGCCGGCTGGGCACTCATCCGATCAGAAGACGAGACCGAATCACCGGCCGACCGTTTCTTCTCAGGAGCAACATCGACCCGATCGTGGATCGGCATCGCGCTGGTCTTCGTTGCGGCGCTGATCCTCCTCGACAATCTCACCTTCCTCGATGGAGGAGTGGTCTGGGCGGTCGCACTTCTGGTTGTAGGTGTTCTGCTCTATACCGGTCAGATACCCATCCGCACGAGATCTGACGACAAGTCAAAGGAGGGAGTTCAACAAATGACACAAACTGACACCGAG
>JAPUJM010000146.1 GCA_027296205.1 Actinomycetota bacterium | reverse complement strand
CTCTCCTCGAAGTCACCTCGATAGCGGGAGCCGGCCACAAGGGAACCGAGATCGAGGGTGTATAGATTCTTTCCCTCGAGGTTCTCGGGAACGTCTTTGGCGATAATCCGCTGCGCGAGGCCTTCGACGATGGCCGTCTTCCCCACACCGGGCTCTCCGATCAGGACCGGGTTGTTCTTGGTCCGACGTGAAAGGATCTGCATGACGCGCTCGATCTCACGATTGCGGCCGATCACCGGGTCGAGCTTCCCCTCGGACGCCGACGTTGTGAGGTTGCGACCGAACTGGTCGAGGATGGTCGAGCCCGAGGACGAACTCTCCCGTCCTCCCGCGCCGGTCCCCTTCGGCGATTGCTCCTCGCTACCCCCGGGACCGGAGAGGAGCTGAATGACGGTCTGACGAACCTTCTGCAGCTCGGCGCCGAGTTGCTGCAGCACCTGAGCTGCCACCCCTTCTCCTTCACGAATCAAGCCGAGGAGGATGTGTTCGGTTCCGATGTAATTATGGCCGAGTTGGAGGGCCTCGCGGAGGGAGAGCTCGAGGACCTTCTTGGCGCGAGGGGTGAACGGGATATGGCCGGAGGGCGACTGCTGTCCCTGTCCGATGATCTTCACGACCTCGTCACGCACAGATGCAAGATCGATGTCGAGGCTCTCGAGAGCCTGGGCTGCTATTCCCTCACCCTCGTTGAGCAGACCGAGCAGGATGTGCTCGGTGCCGATGTAATTGTGGTTGAGAAGCCGCGCTTCTTCCTGAGCCAAGACAACCACCCGGCGAGCCCGATCTGTGAACCGTTCAAACACTCTTTTCTCCTGGGCCTGGCATATGCGATTCTACCACCGGGCAGTCATCAGACTTCTCGTCGGACCCCAGCCCGTCTTTTCGTAATACCATCGTCAACAATGGAAGACCTCCAAAGTCTTGTTTGTATTCCCCGAATTTGGGAGCAGTTGGGCCGCGTCGAGGAGCGCCTCCTCGAAACGGCGACAGCGGACGACCCCTATCTGACGAAGATTGCCCAGCATCTGCTGCTGGCGGGCGGCAAGCGTTTCAGGCCACTCCTCGCCCTTCTCGCGGCCGAATTTGGGCCGGCGAGAGACCACCGTCCGGTTGAGGCCGGAGTCGCCGCCGAGCTCATACACCTCGGCTCCCTCTATCACGACGACGTGATCGACGAAGCCGACACCAGACGAGGCGCAGGCTCTGCCAACGCCAACTGGGATAACACCGTGGCCATCCTGGCGGGTGACTTCCTCATGGCCCGCGCTTCCGAGGTAGCCGCGACCCACCTGAGCCAGGAGTCGGTCCGACTGCTTGCCGCTACGTACGCAGAATTGGTCGAGGGGCAGACGCGAGAGCTTCAGTTGGAGGGCGACCTCTCTCATTCGATTGACGAATACAACCAGGTGATCGGGGGCAAGACTGCCTCGCTGATCAGAACCTCAGCCCGTCTTGGAGCGATGGCGTCCGACGCCGACGACACGGTCGTCGACGCATTGTCGACGTGGGCATGGGAAGTCGGAATGGTCTTCCAAATCGCCGATGACGCCCTCGACCTGGTGGCCGATGAGCAAACCATCGGCAAACCGGCCGGTTCGGATATTCGCGAGGGCACCTTCACCGCACCGGTCCTTCTCGCCGCCAACGGCCCCGACGGAGCGAGGGTGCGAGAGTTGCTCGACCACACCATGCCCTACGCCGACGAGGTGGTCAACGAAGTCATTGCCTTGGTACGGGCCGGCAGGTTCGTGGACCAGGCGCTGAAGTCGGCCACGGAGCGACTGGTCGTCGCGGGGGATGCCCTTGTCCAACTGCCCCAAGGCGAGCCCAGGCTGATTCTCGAGAAGCTAGGTCGTTTCTTGGTGGACCGTGTCGAGGCGGCTCGCTCCTAACCGAAATCGTAGTTGTCACAGGCTGCGGCCTATTCGGCTGCTCCGTGCTCGGGACGGAGCGTGGGAAACAGGATCACCTCTCGAATATGGGCCTGGTCGGTGAGGAGCATCACCAGTCGGTCGACGCCTATTCCCAGTCCCCCCGTGGGCGGTAGCCCGTACTCCAGAGCCAGCAGATAATCCTCGTCGATGGGGTGAGCCGCCTCGTCACCCGCCTCTCGCGCCGCTGCCTGGGTCTCAAACCTCGCTCGCTGATCGTCCGGGTCGTTCAGCTCGCTAAACGCATTGGCATACTCGGACCCCGCGATGACAAGCTCGAACCGGTCTGCCAGTCTGGGGTCATCGGCGTTCCTCCGGGAAAGGGGTGACACCTCGATCGGCTGATGAGTCACGAACGTTGGCTCCCAGATCGAAGCTTCGACCGCCTCTTCGTAGATCTCTGAGAGAAGCCTTGCAGCGCTCCAATCGTCCTCGTACTCCACACCGGCGTCACGTGCGTGGGTCCGCAGAGATTCGACCGGGGTGTCGAGGCTCACCTCGGTGCCCACTCTCTCCGACACCAATTCCGTAAGCGTTGCCCGACGATAGGGGCCACCGAGATGCAGCTCTCGTCCCTGGTACACGATGTCGACGCCGCCGCCGGCCGCCCTGGCAACACCCACGAACACCTTCTCGATGAGTTCCATGATGTCCCGGAAGTCGGCAAAGGCCTGATAGGCCTCGAGCATGGTGAACTCGGGATTGTGCGTGGCGTCAATGCCCTCGTTTCGGAAGATGCGACCGATCTCGAAAACCCTCTCCATACCCCCGATCACGAGCCTTTTCAGATACAACTCCGTGGCGATCCTCAGATACATCTCGACATCGAGAGCGTTGTGCTCGGTGACAAACGGGCGAGCTATGGCCCCGGTCGCCTGGTGGAGAAGGATCGGTGTCTCCACCTCGATGAACCCGCGCCGGCAGAACTGATCACGCAGCTCCGACACGATCTTTGCCCGGGTCATCGCCACCGCTCGCGCCTCTTGATTGACGATCAGGTCCACATAACGGCGACGGCTCCGCTGCTCCACGTCGTGGAGGCCGTGCCACTTGTCGGGAAGGGGCCGAAGTGACTTCTGGAGCAGGTCGAGCTCATCGACTTTGATGCTCAATTCCCCCCGCTTGGTGGTCATCACCAGGCCGCCCGCCCCGATCCAGTCGCCGAGGTCGAAAGTGGCGAATTCCTCGGCAACATCGCGTCCGGCCGTCTTCCGGTCGACAAAGAGCTGGATGGTCCCACTCACATCCTGGAGCGTGCCGAACTGAAGTTTTCCGAACGATCGATGGAGCATCAACCGCCCCGCCACCGACACCCTCTCATCAGTCACGGCTGCCGGTTCCAGGTCGTTGAATCGGGTGTGAAGGTCGGCTGCGAGATCGGTTCGGTCGAAGCGGTGCGGGTAGCCGCCACTGGAGAGCACGGCTTCGTGTTTACTGCGGCGGCCCTCGATCAGTTGATCCTCGGTGGTCTCGTTGTGCTCACTCATCGCGTGCGATGAATGATGGCACCGTTGCCCTACTCCTCCGGGAGTTGGGACGGAGTTATCACAGGCCACTCCGAATCTAGTTCGGCCTTCTTGGAGCGGTAGCCCTCTCGCCGCTTCCAGAACTTCGTCTTCCATAGCTTGAATCGACGTTTCTCCGGATCATGGTGCTCAACGCCGCTGGTTTCCGGCTTGCCGGTGCGTTTCGCCTCGGGGAGAACGACATCATCGAGATCGTCGTGCATGTGCAACATCTGATTGGTGGTGTGGCGTGCCGTTCGGTGCTGCTGTCTGCGCTCGTCGCGCGAAGGACGACTCTTGTCGTATCCCGGGATTTCCTGGCGATGCTCGCGCGACCGTTTTGCCATTTATTAGTTCCTCCTGTCGTGAACAGATGCTTTCACAATGTCAGAAGTAGCAACGGTGGGCCGCGGCCATGCACCATCCTTCGAATCTAGCACGGTCCGCCAGTTTTTGAATAGAGGCCAAAGTCAGATCAAAAACGGAATCAGACGACGGGTGACCCTCTCCCTGTAAGCGCGATATTCCGGATAGCGAATGCGGAGCGTGCGCTCCTCATACTCGGACTTCAGATAGAAGAACGGCAACAATCCAAGGCTGAGAAGCACACCAGCGAGACTGTCCACGATCATCGCTGCGCCAAGAATGAACAGCGTCACACCGCCATAGATCGGGTGTCTCGCCAGGGCATAGGGGCCGGTCTCAATCAACACCGCATCCGAGCGAGGCTCCGGAAGAGCGGTGAGAGCAGGACCAAGACGCCGCGAGGAAATGAAGGCAAGGGCGGCTCCAATGACCGCCACGATCCCTCCGACGACGCGGGTGAAATCGACGGAGCCTTCCGGCAGTGCCCCATCGGAGGCCATGGCGAGAGCAATCCCGAGAAACCAGGCAAATTGAAGTGCGACGAAAAGCCTGCCCAGCCAGGGTTGGGCATCCCCACCCCAAACCCGGGCTAGACGATCGACCCCCTGGTCGCCTACCTCCTCGAGGGCTTGGGAGGCACGGGTATCGGCTGCCACAAGGGCCTCCGGCCACACCTCGGCAAGGGGGCGAAGCACAAACTCACGCTCGGCAGCCCTTGGGTGGGGGATCTCGAGATTCTCCTCAGAGACCGAATTGCCGTCCGAGGTGACAATGTCGAGATCCAACGTTCTCGGGCCCCACCGAGTCCCTCTCATCCGACCGGCTTCCGTCTCCATTTGGTGAAGCCGATCGAGAAAGACGAGGGGCTCCAGGTCGGATTCCACAACAACAACAGCGTTCAGGAATGGGCCTTGCACCGGCCCTCCGACAGGGGCCGACTCATACAGGCTGGAAACGCCGCCAACACCTCCGACCTCACCGAGACGCTCGACGGCAAAACGGAGATGTGCCAGGCGATCACCAATATTGGAGCCGAGTCCAATGGCGTACCGGGTCACCGGCTTCTGTCGATGGTCACCGACACATCGTCGACAGCGGCGTCGATCGGAGCTTCTGGCTTGTGAATCGTGACCTGGGTTCGTTTCACCTCGGGGTGGGCCAGGACTGTCTCGGCAACCCGGGATGCCACCTTTTCGATCAAGGCGTGAGACTCCCCTCCAACAACGTCTCTCACCTCGTTCGCCATTACTCCGTAGTCAAATGTGTCTGTCAACTCGTCTGTCTCCCCGGGCCGGGAAAGGTCGAGAAACACGGTCACGTCGATACGGAAGACCTGGGCACGCTCTTGCTCAGATTCGAGGACACCGTGCTTGGCGTAAACCTCAACTCCTCTGAGGTCGATCCGATCAGTCATGAAGCGACGGCGGGGATGAGGGATCGGCCCTCGGGACCCAGCGCCCGACCCAGAATCTGCTGGATCACGGCAAGGGCCAGAATCGGATCACTCACAAGCTCCGAGGTGACGAGATAGCCGCCGAGCAGACCGCCCATCGTGTCGTCGATCACCTCGCGGTGAACCAGCACCCTGGCGTGACCACGATCGAGGGCTTTGTCGAGAGTGGCGAAGAATCTGGCAACATCGTCGGCCTCGATGGGGGTGCTGACGGGAACGGAGTAGGTAGCGATCCCCGCCTGGCGATAGGCGGCCAAATTCTGGTTGCCGGGGAGCATTGAGACGATGGTGTTGACACTGGCCTCTTCCACCAGCCAGGTGATCTCTTCCTCGCGCCGCACCCGCCGATGTTGGAACCCGGATCCACCAACACGATCTGATACGGCGAGACGATCATTGATGACCCAGGTGAAACCCCGGGGCTTTAGGCCTGCGACCATACGTCCCATTATTGCGACGCCACGATAGCCGCAGTCAGCGCCAGCGCCTGCCTGGAACTGGCAACATCGTGAACACGAAACACTCTGGCACCGTTCAAGAAACCGACCACCGTCGTAACCGCGGTCGCCAGGTCTCGATCTACCGGGGAACTGGCACCGGTGAGCGTCCCGAGGAATCGTTTACGTGAGGCCCCCAAAACGACTGGCGCATGGCGTGTCAACGAATTCAGACCTCTGATCAGCGAGAGGTTGTGATCCAGTGTCTTCCCGAACCCGATCCCCGGGTCGATGACAATTGATGAAGGGTCGACGCCCGCCGCGGTCACCCGCTCCATCCTCTCGACGAGAAACTCCTCGACCTCTGCGACCACATCGTCATACCTTGGATCGAGATGCATGTCCTTGGGTGTCCCCCGCATGTGCATCAACACCACTCCGCACCCCACCTCGGCGACCAATTCGGCCATCCCGGGCTCCCGACATGCCTTTACGTCGTTCAGGATCTCGGCACCTCGGGAAAAGGCAGCCTCAGCCACTACCGGCTTCGAGGTATCGATGCTCACGGTGACTCCTTCTCGGCACAACCCTTCAACGACCGGGAGCACACGCTCCATCTCCACCCGATCGAGGACAGGCTCCGAACCTGCCCGAGTCGACTCACCGCCGACATCGATTATTTTTGCTCCTTGTTGCGCCATGATCAGTCCATGGGAGACGGCGGCAACGGGATCCAGGTGCAGGCCCCCATCGGAGAACGAGTCCGGGGTGACATTGAGAACTCCCATCAAGGCGCCCCCGGACAGATCCAGCTCTGCCGTCCTCAGTCGCCACCGATGGTCTGGGTCTGGCAATCGAGGCTCATCCCGTGCCGAACAGCAGCGACATCGCCTCGGCTCGGGTCGCCTGATTCGACTCCATGAGTCCCCTCACGGCAGATGTGATGGTGGTGGTGCCGGGTTTCTTGACCCCCCGCATCGACATGCAGAGATGTTCGGCTTCGACGACAACAAGCACACCGAGTGGGTCCAGTCGCTCTTGAAGACAGTCCGCCACTTGGGCCGTCAATCTCTCTTGCATCTGGGGACGACGGGCGAACCCGTCAACGAGTCGTGCGAGCTTCGACAACCCGGTCACCCGCCCTTGAGGCAGGTAGGCGACATGAGCCTCTCCATGGAACGGGACGAGGTGGTGCTCACACATGGAGTAGAAGGGAATCTCTTTGACCATGACTATCTCCTGATAGTGCTCCTCCCCGAAGAAGGCATCGACGACGTCGCCCGGGTCCTGGTGGAGACCGGAGAACACTTCGGCATAAAAACGGGCAACACGCTCGGGTGTCTCGAAGAGGCCCTCCCGCATCGGATCCTCCCCTATTGCCTCGAGGATCTCCCGGACGGCCTTCTCGATTCGTCCCTGATCTATTTCTCTCATCGTGGTATGGAAACTAGGTAAGTTCGCCGGCGAATTCCCGGAATATCGATAAAGAGGGGTTGACAGCGACATCGTTGTGACAGTATAGTGACATCATTATGACAGCAGATTGTCATCGGACAGTCGTCACAGAGGAGACATCATGTACGAGTTTGCCAAGATGATCCAGGAAGAAAGACGCCGAGAGGCCAGTCATCACCGACTTGCAAACAGCCTCCCCCGCAGTCATTCATGGTCCATCGGTCGCTACCGACTCACGGTCGCCAAAGCGCCGGAGGGCTCGCCCCACTCTTCCACCGTTTCCTGAGACCGATAATTTCACTAAGGAGAAAGACATGATGTTGGTAACCACACTGAGCTCGGTTGAGGCAATCCTCGACCAACGAATCCGCGAAGACGTGCGGAGAGCTCGCTGAAATGCAGCTCTCCCACGCAGTGGCCGGTCTCGAGAACGCCGTTGAGACACAGCTCCGCGTCGCCGGGCCCGAAGTGGCGGAGGCAGGAGTCCAATTGATGGCTGCTCTTGCGCCGGCCATCCGTCAGACTCTCATGGATGTCGTGGCAATGGCGGCCACCGAGGTCTCCAGTCAGCTGGCAACCCAAAGAGTGGACATCCGACTGGTGGACGGTGACCCGGAGCTGACCGTCGTAGATGACGGAGCAGGAGTGCTCTCTTCCCCACCGCCACCGGATGGTGACTTTGACGAGGCGCGCATCACGATCCGACTCCCCGGTTACCTCAAGGACCTGGTTGCCGACGCCGCGTCCACTTCGGGCGATTCGGTGAACACTTTCGTCATCGACACTCTCAAGTCTAAGACCCGGACCACGAAGAGCGGCGCGACCCGACACCGCGCCACCATCGAACTGTGATCGAGGAGGAATTCAGCGTCGGCCGCAACGCGGAGATAGACGTTCACATCCCGTCCGGCCGTGTGGAGGTGAAGACCGGGGACGACGGCATCATCAGAGTCAACGTCGACACCGACGACCAGGGGTTCATAGTGGAGCAGCGGGGCGACCTCATTTATGTTTCCTCGGACAAGAACACCAGATGGTCGGCCCGTGGCACCTCCTACGTGGTGCTCGAAGTCCCCGAGGGAACCGATGCAAGCGTCGGAACAGCCTCGGCGAAGATCGAGTGCAACGGACCATTGGGGAGAGTCGAGGCCAAAACCGCTTCCGGTGAGATAGAGATAACCCACGCCGAGAGTGTCATCATCAAGACGGCCAGCGGCGATGCCAGCGTCGGAACGGTCACGAATGACCTCAAGGTCAACAGCGCTTCCGGGGACACCACTGTTGGTGAATGTGGCGGAAAGGCCAACTTCTCCGCAGCCTCGGGTGACATTCACATGGCAGTCAGCACCGGAACGGTGAATGCTTCGACAGCATCAGGCGACATCACGATCGAGCGTTTCACGGGAAGACGGGCCATCTTCAAGTCCATGTCGGGGACCGCCATCATCGGGATTCCCGCCGGGACCCGGCTCGACCTGGATGTCACGCTCCTGTCCGGCGACCTGAAGCTACCGAAGCCGACGGCGAACACACCCCGCAGCGAGCGTCAGATGACGATCAAGGCCAAACTGGTATCAGGCGATCTGACGATCGAAAGAGTCGAAGCCTGACCCAGTGGTGACAGACCACTAAGCCTCGGCCGGACGCCCGCCGGCGCGGGGGAGCTTACGGCCCAGCTTGAGAGATTCGGTGACCTCGTCAGGCTCCTCTTCAACCTCTTTGGCGGCGGCTATCTGTTCTTGCTCCTGAGGCAAGACCGGGTTGTCCGGATACTTGATGCGAAGCGAGCCCATCGCGTCGTGCTCCCACTTGGGAACATCCTTGAAGAGCTCGGTCACCTTTTCACGATCAACCGTCTCGGTGTCTAGCAGGGCTTCAACCATTCGGTCCATGGCATCGGAATGTCGCTCCAGGATGCTGCGGGCTTCGTCGTGCGCCTTCGTGATCAGATTCCTGACCGCCGAATCGATGAACGCGGCGACCTCGTCTGAATAATCCTGCTGTCGGGCATAGTCACGCCCAAGAAAAACCTCACCAGCGGGCTTTCCATATTGCATCGGGCCGAGCTCGTCGCTCATGCCGTACTCCATGACCATGCGCCGGGCGATGGATGTGGCCTTCTCGATGTCGTTGGAGGCACCCGTGGTCGGGTCGGCGAAGATGATCTCCTCGGCGGTGCGTCCACCGAGCAGCATTGCCAATTGATCTACCAGCTCGCTCCGCCGCGACAGGAATTTGTCATGTGTCGGCAGAGCCAGAGTGTGGCCAAGCGACCGACCTCTGGCGACGATTGTCACCTTGTGAACGGGGTCAGAGTTGGGAAGGGCGTATCCGACGAGAGCGTGCCCCGTCTCGTGGTAGGCGATGACCTTCTTCTCATCCTCACTCATCACCTTGGACTTCCGCTCCGGGCCCGCGATGACACGGTCGATGGACTCTTCGAGCTCGACCATTGTGATTTCCTTCTCGTGATGCCGGGCAGCAAGCAACGCCGCCTCGTTGATCAGGTTGGCCAGGTCGGCTCCGGTGAAGCCCGGAGTGCGGCGGGCCAGCACATCGAGATCGATCTCGTCTGCCAGAGGCTTACCTTTGGCGTGGACAGCCAGAATGGCAGCTCGACCTTCGATATCGGGGGCGTCGACCACGATCTGACGGTCGAATCGGCCGGGGCGGAGTAGCGCCGGGTCGAGGATGTCAGGCCGGTTGGTGGCAGCCATGACGATCACACCGCTGTTGCCTTCGAAGCCATCGAGCTCGACGAGCAGTTGGTTGAGCGTCTGCTCCCTCTCGTCGTGACCACCGCCAAGACCTGCTCCTCGATGACGGCCGACTGCGTCGATTTCGTCAATGAACACTATTGCCGGCGCGACCTGCTTGGCCTGTTCGAACAAGTCTCGTACTCGGGCGGCGCCGACACCGACAAACATCTCGACGAACTCTGAGCCCGATATCGCCATGAATGGGACTCCGGCTTCGCCGGCCACGGCCCTGGCAAGCAGGGTTTTGCCAGTGCCCGGAGGCCCGAAGAGAAGAACACCTTTGGGAATCTTCGCCCCCATCTGCCGATAGCGGTCCGGGTTGGCCAGGAAGTCCTTGATCTCCTCCAATTCCTCTTTGGCCTCGAGGAGGCCGGCAACATCTTCAAATGTGACCTTGGGCTGGTCCTTGGTGACCAGCTTCGCTTTGGACTTGCCGAACTGCATCACGCGGTTCCCGCCACCCTGCATCTGCATGAAGATGAACACCATGAAACCGAGCAAGAAGAGCCATGGGAGGAAGCCGATGAGAAGCTCCCAGAAGCCGGGTGGCTCCGGGTCGGTAGACCAGGGAGTACCCGATTCCTCGATGATGGCCGTCAACTGGATCTCAAAGCCTTCGACATAGTTGGCTGTGTGGTCGAACCCGCCCTCTTCGGCAGCACTATCGATCAGTCGGCCTCCGGCTTGACGGGAGCGCCCGAGAAGAACGACCTTGCTGTACGTGCCTTCCTCGATGTTCTCCACGAACTGGGAAATGTCGATCTCTTCGGGGCCGGACACCTGGTCGAACCACCACGAGAAGAGGATGGCGACGAGGATGATCGACATCCCGTAGATCACCAGAGTTCGGAGAGTGCGATTCACAAAGACCTCAGATTGAAGGGGGGTTGGGTCTCAATGCTACGCCGGGACGCCGAATAGTCGAACCCCGCCCTCCTATGACTCGACCCCCATGACGCCCACATAAGGAAGGTTTCGATACTTGCCCGCATAGTCAAGCCCGTATCCGACCACGAATTCGGGGCCGATCTTGAACGCGGTGTACTTCACATCGATGGGAACCCGCTGAATCCCCTCCTTGAGGAGAAGGGTTGCGATCTCCAGAGATTCGGGCCTGCGCACCCGGAGACTCTTCATCAGGTAGTTCAGGGTCAACCCGGAGTCGATGATGTCCTCGACAATGATGACATGGCGTCCCTCGATCTCCTCATCGAGATCCTTGAGGATCCGCACCACACCCGACGTCTGCGTCGACGCCCCGTATGACGAGACGGCCATGAAGTCGAACTCGCAAGGCAGGTCGATATGACGGGCCAGGTCGGCCATCACCATGAACGCTCCACGGAGCACTCCAACGAGCAAGACCTCCTTGCCGGCATAGTCCTCGGAGATCTGCCGGCCAATCTCCCTGAGCTTGTCATCGATCTGCTCGGCTGTGATCAGGGGCTTGATGTCCATCCACTTACCTCTTTGGCGAAAATAGAAAGGTAGCCGACCGACCCCGGCTCGTACCAGGCGACGGGCAGACGCTTCTCCCCTGGCCTCCAGGCCGGCTCCCCGTCTGCGGTCACAACCCCATCGGACCCGGCTGCCAACTTGGTGTCAGCCGGAAAAATCGCCGACCATGCGCTCAGCGGGGCAACTCTGCATGGGCCGTCGTGGGAGAGGACGTCGAACTCGACGCGGCCGGAACGGTGTCTACCGGGGGTTAGAGAAACGACCCGTACCTCCGCCCACTTCTTCGGAGCCTCGACGACGAGCATGGCGCCTCTTCGCTCCACGACGACTCCGGATGAGATGACTTGACGGACAGTCGAACCCCGAGCGACGGACCACATTCGTTCCAGCGTCTCGGCGGTCACGCCTCCTTGGCCGACAACGTGAGTGAGGAGCGTCTTCAACAACCGGTCGGCCACTGGTCCTGGTACCGCCAGGACATCCCCGACGGCAACCGCCGCCGAGCCAGTGCCGACATGGAGAGAAATCTGAGCGGCGGCCTCATCCAGGTAAGAGCTGTCCGCTCCCACGGCCGCCGACAGCCGGCTCACCGAGTCCGCAAGACGCGGGTTGAGAGTGGACAGCAAAGGGATTAGCTGAGAGCGAACGATGTTGCGGGTCAATGTGGGATCGTCATTCATGGGGTCATCGACAAATCCCAGAAGGGCGAGAGCCGCGATCTCCCGAGTCTCGTTGCGAGTGATCGTCAGCATCGGTCTGTAGATATTGGGAGAGCGGCGGGAGGGGATGCCCGCGAGGCCCCGTGGCCCGGTTCCTCTGACCAGGTTCATGAGAGTCGTCTCGACGCTGTCGTCACGGGTGTGCCCGGTGAGAAGTTTCTCTCCCTCACTGGTTTTTTCAGCAAAGGCCGAATAGCGGGCACGGCGGGCCTGGCCTTCAGGTGACGGTCCATCCTGAACCGTCACCGTCACTACGTCGAGATCGACCCCGAGTCTTTGTGCGACGTCACATGCCGCCGACTCCATCGTGTCGGAGTGGGGTAGTCCATGGTTGACGTGGAGGGCCCGGGTCTGTGTTCCCAGGTCAGCACACAGGTACAACAAGGTGGCGGAATCTGCGCCACCCGATAAAGCGACCACCAGAGGTCCGTCGGGAACGTCGAGCCTGGCCGAGACCGCCTTGACCAACTCGGTCAGGCGACGCGATCCAGCCATTTGCCTGGGTTCTCGATTTCGGCCAGTGTGGGGAGACTGGAGGCCCCGCGAAAGGCAAGGTTGATCGTCTCCCAACTTGCTTCGCGCTCCACGGATAGAACGAAGCGCTCCCCCGCCTTGTACTGCTTGATCTTCATCTCGAGCCCGGTCAGTCTGAAGAAGGCGGCCGTTCGCTTGTCCTGACGTCGACTCTTGAGAACGCGGCTCATGCGCTCCTGTGAGCGAAGGCGCTCGGCCCCAACCCGATCCATGACAACGTGGCCGTGGCCCTCGAGTAGGGACATGAGAGCTTGTACCTTGTCAAGGACAGCGTTTTGCTCCGGGGAAGCAAACAGACCGAACAGCCCGCGCTCGTCAATCAGAGGCCGGCCGGCGGCCTTGCGCTGGCTCAGTTCGTCCATCACACGAACGAGACGTCCCGGTTCAGGTGCTGACTGGTCGACCAGTTCGGTCACTAGGGAAAGAAAGTAGTCCCTCAACCAGGCAACGCCCTGAAACTGCGCTCGGTGGGTGAGTTCATGGAGCGCCACCCAGAAACGAAACTCCGAGGGGCGAAACTGATGAGTTCGCTCGATCTGCATGATGTTCGGACCGACGTAGGCAATAGTGTCGCCGCCTTCACCCGTTGGGAGAACCAGCTCGTATTGGCCGAGGACCTTGCGGGAAAGGATGCTGAGAACAGCCCTCGTCTCGGCCTGCATGAGCGTCCCGGCCATCGACGTTGCGCGCTGACCTGCCGGGCCGGACTCGACCATCCGCTCTTCGAGTCGTTTGCGCGCCGGCTCTGTGAGCTTTGCAAAAGTGGCGACGTTGCGTTCGATCCACTCTGTGCGGCCGATGACAGTGGTGTCCGGCGACCCCGGCAGTTGGAGACCGGTCGCCTCCGGGACGATTTCCGACACCTGCAACGTGAGGCGCTGCATCTCCGCGGAGAGAGCAGCGGTGTGATAGGTCTCGGCTAGCAGGTACGTGCCTGCGATTTTCCCGACGAGACGGCCCGTGGTGGGTCGCTGAGAAGTCACTCTTCGACGATTCGATACCGTTTGCGGACAACGTCGGTGAAATACCGGATCGAGGTGAGAAGAATGACCACAGCGACAAGGGCAAGGGTGGTCGGAATCATGTAACGATATGTCCAGTCGGGCACAGCCTCCGGCGGTTTCTCATCCGGGATCGGTACGGCGGGCTCGAGACCGGAGCTCTCCGAGATAATGGTGGGCTCTGTGGTCTCTTCCTCATCCTGGGCGAAAACAGGGACCGCTATCAGTACGAAAAGGGCGGCGATTGCAACCAGAACTGCACTGATGCGATCGGATCTCTTCACGGGAGCAGCCTACCGAAGGGCCAGCGTAGTGACGAGCTACTGGAGATCGGCTGCGGATTCCTCGCGAATTGCGGCCCGGACCCTGTCGACTACGGCGTCCGGCACGTCCTCGTGGAGACGCTCCTTGACCACAGCCTTGAGCCGTCCCTCGAAATCAAACTGAGGCCCACATCCCCTGCAATCGTCGAGATGAGAGCGGATCCTCGCCGAGCTGACCGAGTCGAGCTCAGAATCGAGGTACAGATAGAGATTCTCGAGTGCCTCGTCGCAGTCTGTTCTCATGGCCTTTTCGCGTCCTCCGGGAGCAGCCCCCGCTGCTTTGCAAACCCCCACAACCTCTTCTGCATCGCTTTTCTTCCGCGATGAAGACGCGACATAACGGTGCCAATGGGAATGTCGAGGATCTCGGCGATTTCCTTGTACGAGAATCCCTCGAGGTCGGCGAGCAGCACCGGCATCCTGAAACTCTCAGGGAGTTCTTCGACAGCTTGCTTGATATCGGATTCGACCAGACCGTCCAGAACCCTGTCCTCAGTTGTTCTGGCAGCCTCAGCGGACTCCTCGGATCCGAGCCGCCGGTATAGGTACATGTCTTCGACAGTGCCGAGATCCACCTCCGATGGCCGGCGAGAATCCTTGCGATACTTATTGATATAAGTGTTGGTGAGGATCCGGTAGAGCCATGCTTTGAGGTTCGTGCCCTCCTGAAACGTGTGATAGGCCCGGTAGGCCTTGAGGTAGGTCTCCTGGACCAGGTCCTCGGCATCGGCCGGGTTGCGGGTCATGCGCATGGCAGCCGAATACAGCTGACGTGTGTACTGCATTGCGTCCCGCTCGAAGTCCACCTGATCGGCCATGGAGCCGAGACGCTAGCTCAGGGTGAAGAAAAGGTGGAGTCGACACTCGCGCCCAGTAGAACCTCCCTGTCGGCCCGTCGTGGTCACAGTTTCATGGGACTCAGGTCCCTGGCCCCTCGAGAGGAAGACCCATACCGTTTTGTGTATGAAATCTCAAAATGATGGCACCCCTGCTGGTGCCTGTGACAGGCTCTTGATCCTGGTCGGCATAATCGGGACGGCCGGCGAAACCGGCACCGTCCAGACTGCGCATTTGAACTCACAGAGTTCGAAATCATCGGTGACGACGGGGTGGGGTCGGGACCCACCCGTTTTAAAGTCGAGCGTGACGTGAGGATGTTCGCCAATGGTGACCGCCTGGATCGTCGAGGCGGCGTGAGAACTTGCCCCTAATCGGAGCCGGAGAGGGGAGTCGAACCCCTGGCCTTTCGCTTACGAGGCGAATGCTCTACCACTGAGCTACTCCGGCGGATCACCGAACTGTAGAGCTGGTTCCCTAGCTGGGCTAAGTGGCAGCAGTTGTCGTGGATCACCTGTCAATTCGGGTGAACTGCTCAGCCCATCGAATGCCTTTCACCTGTGCGTTGGCGGTCGGCGTCATACGCAGCGTCAGATGGGTGTGGTCATCCCACAGTGAGGAAGGTAAGTAGAAACACTGACTCGTGGTCGCCTTATAGATCACCATCCAGTCAATCTCATCTGCGGTCGGCGATGACCATCGCCTCCCCGATCACCTTTCTGGGTGGTCTTAGCCGGCATATCTCCCCCTTTGCCATCAACCTACGGGAGACCCCCGACGAGAATCAGACGTCGGTGCCGAGGGAGGCGAAGAGATTCGCCAGGACCATCTCCCGTCTCAGGTTGGCCTGAATGTCAACAACCGCATCCAGGACGTCCTCCGCCGACCGAACGGCCTTGCGAGGAGGGACATCGGTGAATGGCGCCAGTTCGAGGTCACTGTTGCGCACCGGGCCTCCCATCTGCAACGACGCCGAATCGGCATACCAGGAGGCAAGGATCTCCAGACCGCTCACGAGCAGTGACATCTCGACACGACTCCTCGCTCGCTGCGCCTTGTCCTTGGCCA
>JAPUJM010000145.1 GCA_027296205.1 Actinomycetota bacterium | reverse complement strand
TCCCTCCTCCCGGAGCTCAAGCATCAGCAAGAAGATCAAGTAGATCGTCCCCGTAGGCTTCGAGCTTGGCAGGACCAATCCCGGGGACCTCGAGGAGATCCTCAGGGCTGGAGGGCCGTGCCGAAACAATGGCCTCCAGGGTCCGATCATTGAATACGACAAAGGCCGGTACTCCTTGCGACCTTGCCCTCTCGAGCCTCCAGGCCTTGAGCCTGTCGACCAACTCGCTGGCATCGGTGTCGAGTCCGTGCGCCAGTTCACCGGTGCGCCCATCTCTGCTGAATCTCTCGCCCCAGGGAATCAGCATCTCGGCCCCGCCTTCGCCGAGTCGAACCAGCGCCCCGTTCGCCTCGATCTCGATTACGACTCCCTCGTGCCCCCCGGGTACGGAAATCAAGTCACCCGGAGACACGGACAGACCAACGTCCTCACGACGAGCACGGCGAGGAGGAGGTTTCGACTCCGGGGCGTCAGCGACAACCGGGGCCTTCCCCTCCAACTCGGCCAGGAACCGTGACTGTCGGTCCTTGTCGGAGAGGACCGTCACCGACTCTCTTCCTCGAGTGATCGCCACATGAAACACCCGACGTTCCTCTTCGATGTCGTCGGACAGCGCATGAGGCATTGACCCGCTATCGGCGCCGAACACCAGGACATGATCCCACTCCAGTCCCTTCGCCCTGTGAACCGACGACAGCGTCACACCGTCTGGTGACGACGGGACGGACAGTTGTTCCCTGAGCCAGGGCTCGAACGACCCGGGTTCCGGGCCCAGGGCACCGAGTCGTCGCAGCGCCGCAAGATCGTCGCTCTGGGAAGCGCGGTCGGCCCGGGACCGCCCGGCATCGAGGGCGGAGGCCGCTCGATCGAGTCCGATCTGAGTTGCGAGCACTTCGAGCAATCGGGGCGTCGAACTGGCTGCCTCTGCCGCCAGCAGAATGTCATCGCAAAACCCTCTCCACCTCTCGAGACGCCGACCTTCGAGGTCTTGGCCGATCTCGGCAAGAACCTCCACCGAGAACGGTCCCCTCCTGGGTCCGATCAGCTCGCCAAACAACCGGTTGATCCCCCGGCCGGGTCGTCGAACGGCTTCGAAGAGGTCGTTACGGCTCATGGATTCCGGGTCGATGCCAAGACGTACCCACGCAAGAGCAGCTCGTAGAACAGTCCGGTTGAGGACGCTTGTCGTCAGTATCGACTGAAAAGGGATACCTCTCGCTGCCAACGCGACCTGGACAGGCAAGATGGTGGAGTTCACCCGGGAAAGAACGCCAATCGAGTCCGGAGCTGCTCCCTTTTCCAACAGACCGGTGACGTGGTCGGCTGCGATGACTCCGAGGTCGTCTCCCGGCGCTCGAATGACCTCCAGTCCCTTCGATTCGGCCGATCCACGAATCACCTTGTCGACTCTTCTCGAGTTGTAGCTCAAGAGTGTCGCCGCCGCCTCAACGACATCCGCCGGGCAGCGATAGTTGACTTCGAGGGCATGCGTTCCGGCGCCTGGGAACAAGTCCTGGAACCCGATCAGGAATCCAGGGTCCGCACCGGCGTACCCGTAGATGACCTGATCGTCGTCTCCAACGCCGAACACATTCATCCCCGGGCTGGCGAGAAGCCTGAGCAGCAGCAGGTACCCGGGGGTGAGGTCCTGGAACTCGTCGACCAAGAGATGCTGGCATTGATTCTGCCAGTGGGCACGCAGGTCGGGCTGATTGCAAAGGGCTTCTATGGCCCCGTAGATCTGCTCGTCGTGATCTGCCTCGCCTCGAGAGTCGAGAGTGTCCCGGTAACGGACGAACACCTCGGCGAAAGCCGGAATGTCATCTCGATCACTCTCGACCTTCTCAGGAGAACGAAGGCCGACTCGAACTTCGCCGAGAGCCTCGAGATAGGGGCCGATGACATCAGTATTCACCCGGGGAGGAGCCGAAACGATGGGCTGAAGCCTCTGCCGCTGCTCCCTTTCGTCGATGAGTCGCAGATGGGGCTTCGCCATTCGGAGAATCTCCCAACCGAGCGAATGGATCGTCCTGATGTTGAGTCGATGTCCATCCGGAATCCGCTCCCGCATCTCGGCTGCTGCCAGACGGTTGTAGGCCAGGGCGGTGACGATCTCGGGCTCGATTCCACGCTTCTCGATCAGGTGTCTGAACCGAGCTGTCAACACCCTCGTCTTCCCTGAGCCGGCCGGAGCGATGATGCGCGCAGGGCCAACATCATGCAACACGGCGGCCTTCTGATCCTGGGCCAGGCGTTCGACCGTCTCCTGGGGGGTCGACAGGGTCCTCTCGAGTCCGAGTCCTATGGATTCGTGGTGGATGATCCTCCCGGCGATGTCTATCTCCTGACGAGGGCCACCGTCGATCCATGCCGGCGTACCGTCCGGGAGAAGGACATCGGCCGGTCCGCTCACCGACACTTGAAGACGCGCTTCGGCTTTCTGCGCCCACCACCAGATCAACTGGTCTGTTCTGGCGTCGTAGGAGTTGTGCCAGACAGCTTTGGCCAATCTCTCGCGCAGGAATGTGAAGGTCCCTCCAAGCTCGAAGGGAGGCGAGTTCGTCGATTCGGGTTCGCTCAGTTCCGTGTTGTCGACTCCCAGTTCGATCACCGTCGGGACACGTCGCACATAGCGCCGCTGTAGGTCGTTGACCGTGACCAGAAGTTGAGCGCGATTTGAGAACAAGGCTGGACCGACCACCATCCGATCGCATTCTGCCCACGCGGATGGAATGTCGCCGCCCGGATGCACCACCACCGACCGGCCGAGTTCTGACGGACCCGGTGCTGTCACGGTCGTGATCGAGGTCCGGTCGCCTCCGCCCGGATCTGTTCGAGGAGGGTGGCCTGGCCGAACCCCGTCAGTGTCGTGGTCGGGGACCTCCGGTCACCACCTCGTTCCAATCCGCCCAGCACACGGAGCGGCCGACGGGTTGTCCACCAGGCCGAAGCCACGGCGTCGGTGTCGGGCGGCTCGCCGTCGGTGCGCCATCCTGCTTGGGCGACGATGGCCCTCGCCTTTGATTCCAGCTTTCGATCGAGGGTCTCACCTCCGACGAGAAGTAGGGTGAAGACCTCGGCCACCGCCCGGGCCCACTCCCCGTCGCTCAAGCCTGCCGCAACCTTGCGCCACGCCACCTGTGGATCATCACGCATGCTGTCGCCGAGCCGTGAAAGCCGCAGCTCTTTTTCCCGCCGTCGCACCGCACCCAGCCTCCGCAGCAGGAGATGGAGCTCGTGGATCTGAATCACCTCGGTCTCGGTGCGTGGCGGCCGGTCGGTCCATCCCAGATCCCACGAGAATCGCTCCCAGCCCTCCCTCACCATGGTGGTTGGTACATACCCGGCCTGGGTCAGCCGGGCGCCCTCGTCGACCCGGCCGAGGAACCAGATGATCGGCTCGATCCGCTCGGCGACGTTTTCGGGCACGGGGATCGGATGCAACAGCCGGTTCACTTGACGGGAGCGAAGGGTGTGGAGGATTGGACTGCGTCCTTCGACATCTCTGAGCCAGCCGTCGAGCCGTTCGGTCACGATGGCGGTGCGGTGAGTCTGACCAGGAAGGGTGGGGTGAGCGGAATCGAGCACACCGGCGGTGACCTCGGCTGCCACCGACCTCCAACCCCGCGCCCCCGGGACCAGGGTGCCTTGTGTCATCGCTTCTTCCAGAGCCCCCTCGGCCGTGCCCTGAGCGACCGCCTCCTCGATACCCATGATGTCGCCCCAGACGAAGTCGTCGAGATCGGGTGGGTCGACACCCGAGCGTTGGTGCGCCTTGCGGAAAGCCTTCAATCCCGCCTGATTCGAAACGGCGTAGGCGTCGAGGATCTCCAACGTCTCCGCTCTCCGGCACACCGTGGCATACCGGGGCAGGTCGAGGCGGTCGAACAACTCGGCTGCGGCCGCCAGCACCCATCTGTGCTCATCGGGAGAACCGAGCCACTTCACCGGCAGGCCATACCAGGCGAAGCGCTGCACGCCGGCCAGATCGATCATCTCGACACCCTCACCCGCGGTGAGCCAATCGGCGACGGACTGTGCGGTCCGCCCGCGATCGGGATCTTCGGCCACCATGTCTTTCAGCACCTGCTGCATGCGGTCGTCTGTCACGGCCCGGCGAGCCTACCGGTGCTCACCACGGTGTTCCCGTCGATGAGAGGAAGGGACCTGCTGCGCGTGCCGACCGGAGAGCCAATCTCAATTCCTGTCACTTCGCCGCGGTATCCATGCTGCCATGAGACGCATCGAAGCCATCTATGGCGAAGACCTCGACGACCTCTTGTCGGTCATCGCCGACCTGCACTATCGACGGTACGCCCAAGACAAGGTTCAGATCAGCTCTCACCATCTGCCCAAGTCGCGCGTGGCACCCCTGGTCCGTGCTCTCATGCGAGCCGAGGCCGAGGTCTTGGTTGACAAGGCTGAGACCGGCGACGAGACCTCCTACCCGGAGGCCTCCGAGGAGCAAAGACAAGGCGAGGCTTTCGCTCGTGTCTTTCGAGCCGCTGGGTTCGCCGAGGGTGAGAGAAGCCGTCGCAAGTGATCAACGGCCATTCCGCGTGGTGGTGAGGGGGCCCCTGGCCTCCGGAATCGGTCAGGCGGGGCCGGTCGGGCCGCACTCCTCACACGGATTCACCAGATGCTCCAGGGCCGCAACGAAGTAGAAGGCGCTGACGTTCATCGAAGGCTCGATATCGACCTCCCCGT
>JAPUJM010000144.1 GCA_027296205.1 Actinomycetota bacterium | reverse complement strand
TCCGGTCAAGTTCGTTTCGGAACTGCGTTCCCTGTAGACCTCACGGCCTATGACTTCGGTCCCAGCTCCGAATAGACCAAAGCAAGGCTTGCGGGCGTCGTTGAGCATCCGCGCCGATGAGAAAGACTTGACGGTCTGGATGATCGGCGTGTTCGCCGTCACTCAGGCGAGTCATGCGCTCGGGGCCAATGCCGCCGATGCCCTGTTCTTCGTCAGATTCGGAGTCGAGGAGCTTCCGCTGATGATCCTGCTCGCCGGTCCTGCGGTGATGGCTCTGATCCTGGCTCATATGGCGGGTCTGGGCTATTGGGGCTCTCGACGATGGCTCCCTTTAGTCACTCTGACCTGTGCCGCCTTGACCGTGGTGGAGTGGGCCAGCGTTTTTACGGGCGCTCGGATCGTCTACGCCATCATCTGGATATCGACCCAGGTCGTCAACATGGTGATGGTCACCGTGATGTGGAACGCCGCAGGTGCGGCTTGCACCACTCGTCAGGCAAAGCGCCTCTTTCCGCTGTTCGCCAGCGCAGCCGTTGCCGGAGGGCTGCTCGCGAACCTCCTCACCGGCCCTTTGGCCGCACTGATAGGAACCGAGACCCTGCTCCTCGTGCAGGGCACCCTGCTTCTTGGAAGCGTCGGACTGTTGCGCCGATTGTCAAGGCTCTTCCGCGAGGACACCCGGGAACGTGCCTCGTCGATCAGGTCGGAGATGGCTGCCGCGATGAGGACAGTTCGATCGAGCAGACTTCTCAGACTGGCTGCGGTGACAACTTTGGCACTGTCTGTTCTCTTTTTCCTCGTTGTATTCCCTTTCAGTGAGGCGGTTGCCCTTTCGTTCGACTCCGAGGCACGGGTGGCAGGGTTTTTGGGCTATTTCTCGGCGATCGTCACGGCAATAACCTTCTTTGTCTCGCTTCTGATCACGAAGCGGCTTTTCGCCCGGCTGGGGATTGTTATCTCGCTGATGATCGTTCCGATCGTCTACGCCCTCGGGTTCGCCCTCTGGCTTGGCGCTTTTGACCTTGCCACGGCCGTCGTGGTCCGGGGTCTGCAGTGGATCGCAATCACTGCCATCGGGGGGATTGCGTTCAACGCCCTTTTCAACGTCTTGACCGGCCGCCGGCGTGGTCAGGTGCTGGCCCTCTTGACGGCGGTGCCGTCACAGCTCGGAACCATCCTCGCCGGCCTCATCCTGATCGCCGGCGAGACCCTGTCGGACGCGGCTCGATTCGGTATAGGTCTGGCTGTCTCCCTTGGGACGCTCGCCCTGGTGATATCCATGCGACCCGCCTACGTCGATGCCATCGTCACCGCGGTGCGGCAGGGTCTGGTCGGCATGTTCGACGTCCCGCAACACGGCTTGCTCACTCCAGAAGACCGAGAGATGAGACGGGTTCTCGAGGCAAACCTCAAGAACCCCAAACCCGAGGCACGCGTCGTGGCCGTCTCGACCTTGGCCCGCTTCGTAGACCCGTCGGGCGCAGACTCCATCGAGCCGCTCCTCGAGGATGAAGATCCGATGGTCCGGTCCGCCGCGTTTGATTCGATTTGCGTCGTTGATCCTGGGCGGATCTCAAAATATGTGTTGACCGCGCTGGCCGACCCTGCTTCCGAGGTTCGGGCCCAGGCGCTGCGCTTTCTTGGCTCCCAGTCAACCGTTGACCCAGGGATCGTTTCCCCATCGCTCTCTGATCCCGATCCGATGGTCCGATCGGCCGCGGCACTCCTGGTTGGTGGTGAGGAAGGAAGACGAGTCGCCGGTGATCTCCTCGCGAGCGACAAAACCAGGGAGATTACTGCTGTCCTGGAGGAGATGAAGCGCTGGGGGATGGTCATAGACCTGGATCCAACCAGGTTCCTCCACCATCCCGAGCCGGCGGTGCGGGTGGCTGCCGTGGGGGCGTCGGCCGGAGCCTCTGTCGACCCGGCAATGTTGATTCCAGGGTTGGAGGACTCATCCCTGAAGGTGAGGAGTACCACGGCGGAATTGCTGGCGCGAGACGAACGCGGAAGAGATCTCCTTCTCGAAGTTCTGAATACGGGCTCTGTATCAGCAACAGACGCCGCCCTACGAGCCCTGACACCTGTCAATCGATTCGTTCCCGACTTCCTGACCTGGGCCGATGTACAGGCGGCGCGAGCGTCTCGGCTGGCGTCGATGGGACGCGCTCTCGCAGGCGAATCGGGGTCATCGACGAGTCAGTTTCTCGTTCGTGTCTTGCAGCGACGGTCTGCAACGCTGTCCAACTGGGTGCTGCTCGCCATGACCACCAGAGCAACAGAGGAGGTGATGCCTGTGGTCCTGAGAGGGGTTCATGTCTCCGACTCGGAGACCAGGGCTCAGGCCATCGAAGCTCTGGAGACCATTGGTGACCGATCTGTGGTGAACGTTCTTCTTCCGCTCCTCGAAGCAGGTCCAGATGATTCGGGCATCGATTCGAGAGGTGCCCTCCGAGAGCTGTCGGGAGACTCCGATCCGTGGCTGCGTGCGCTCGCGATCCGATGTCTCTTTGAGGAGATCGAAACCGATCTGAGCCAGCTTTCCACCATCGCTTCGGAAGACGAGTCGGACCTCGTTCGCCAAGCCGTGCCAAGCTTGACGACGATGCCAATCGAAAACATCGACTCACTCAGTCTGATGGACCGGGTTCTCGCCTTGCAGCGTGTTCTGATGTTCTCCGATCTCGACCCCGAGGACCTCGAGTCGATCGCCAAAGTGACCGCCGAAGTCCACTACTCACCTGACGAATCGGTCTATATCGAGGGCGAGGAGGGGCTCGAGATGACACTGATCATCAAAGGTGCGGCCATCGTGAGTAGGGATCGCGACGGTATTCGCCACGAAATTGCTCGCTATGGCGAGGGCGAGCACGTGGGCGAGCTGGCACTGCTACGTGGGGGGCAAAGGTCGACCGACGTCCGGGCGGGCGACGAAGGTCTGCATGGTTTGGTCATCAACAAGGCGGACTTGCTAGAGATACTCGAGGAGCGTCCGTC
Organism: Actinomycetota bacterium; assembly: GCA_027296205.1. GTDB lineage: Bacteria > Actinomycetota > Acidimicrobiia > Spongiisociales > ZC4RG35 > SZUA-217. The sequence continues at coordinate 1,529 of JAPUJM010000144.1, read as the reverse complement.
GGTTACCATGGGAATGCTGAGCACCCTGACCTCCCGACTGGCTGAACAGACCTGACCGCCAACCGGCTGGCCCGGAACTTCTGGCCATGGCTGTTGCTCGGCGACCCGGTCAGTTAGCGCGTTTCAAGGATCGCCGACGCCGACGTCACCGATGTGCATCTGAGATACCTCGACATTCCGATGTGTGACTCTTAGCCGTCGTCGACACGCTGCAATGCATACTCGATGGCGCCGAGGTGGGGCGGCTCCACAATAGCTGCCTTTGTCAGCCCTAACCGGTGAGCTTCGTTGGCTGCATCGGGCGACGAAGCGATCACTTCAGCAAGCGCCTCCGATGTCTCACGCAACCGGGTAGCCAGCTCGGCCAGCATGTCCACCGCCACTTGCGGGTTGGAGGCAATCAATCCCTCAAGGTGGCGTCGGGAGAACTCGAGCGCAACGGTCGGCGTACGAGCGACGACGTCAGCGGAGCGATGCGCGTCAGTCAGCAGGGCAAGCTCTCCAATGTGGCTCCCGGGTCCCAGGGTCCGATGCACCCGGCCGCCGACAAGCACATCCACCTCGCCTTCGAGCACCAGCCAAAACGATTGGGCACCGGTGGTTCCTTCCTCGACGATCCTCTCGCCGGGCTCAAACTTGCGCTGCCGCCCGACCTTGGGAACGACCTCAAGTTGTTCCTCGGTGAAACCGGCGAAAAGCGAAGTAGTGCGTAGCACATCAAAAGCCTCATCCGAGATCACGACATTGGCTCCAACCATGGCCTGATCAGCTCACAATAGGCGCGTGCGTCGGTAGCAGTCGCAGCTCTATCCACGAAGTACTGCGCGGCTTGGTGAGAGCCACGGCGTGCGCGCCCCGGCTCCTCTAGGGTTGCATCCGCTCTGCTCGATCACTGAGCTTGCACTAGAACCGAGATCATTGCAGAGGGAAGTATCCGTTGGAGGAAGGCATGCATGGGGGACTACAACATGACTGAGGAAGTCGGCGGGGCCTACCTGAAACCGGGAACCCTGGTCAGGCCCGGCCCGATCGGCTCACTTTGGTGACGTGGGCGTTCTCGTCCGAGATCTCGTGATCGGTGCGGTAAGGGAAGCAAGGCTGGCTGGTTAAGTGAGTCATAAGCGGCAGGCACCCACGACTATCCCAATATCTGAATCGGCCCGGCCGCGGCCCGGCACATCGGGCAATGCGTTATAGGGTCGCTGATGTTGTGGGTTCGCGTCGGTGTTCGAGGTACCAGGTGGTGAGGGTGCCTTTGCCTTTGACATCGATAGGCCCGCGCGGGGCGGTGTCGAAGTCGTCTCTGATCAGCCGGTTTGTGGCTTCAGAGATTTGGATTCGGTCAGGTTCTCCGTGGGATTCCATCCGGCTGGCGATATTGACCGTGTCGCCCCATACGTCGTATTGGAACTTGCTGGTCCCGATCACCCCAGCGATTGCTGGTCCGGAGTTGATCCCGAGGCGGAAACTCAGCGGACCTTTCTTGGCGTATTCCAGCATCTCCAAGGCCATAGAGGCCAAGGCGTGGG
>JAPUJM010000143.1 GCA_027296205.1 Actinomycetota bacterium | reverse complement strand
TCATCTTGGGTGAGTGAATCGCCCTGGGTTGAGTGGAGACTCCTGAGCTTGGAAACGAGGATGGAGTCATGTCAGAGAAATATCAGGCGCCGACGACTCGTCGGTATTCGCTCGAGTTCAAGGAGCGGGCGGTGCGTATGGTCCGTCAGCTCCGTGAGGAGACGGGTGAAAGGAAGGGGACGATCGGTCGGGTTGCCGACCAGTTGGGGTGTGGTGTTGAGTCGTTGCGGAGCTGGGTGAAACAGGATGAGATCGACCGGGGTGAGACCGGTGGGGTGGCCACGGCTGAGGCGGAACGGATCAGGGAGTTGGAACGGGAGAACCGCGAGTTGCGCCGTGCCAACGTCATTTTGAAGTCGGCGTCGGCTTTCTTCGCGGCGGAGCTCGACCGCCCACAGCAGTGATGGTGAACTACATCGACGCCCACAGGTCCGAGTTCGGGGTCGAGCCCATCTGCAGGGTCTTGCAGGTGGCTCCGAGCACTTACTACGCCGCTAAGTCTCGGCTGCCGTCGGCCCGGGCTATCCGGGATGCGGTGATGATGCCGATCCTCCTTGCGCTCTGGATCGCCAACTTCAAAGTGTATGGGGCGCACAAACTGTGGAAGGCGGCACGTCGTGGTGGTCATGATATTGGCCGGGATCAAGTCGCCCGACTGATGAAAACCCTCGGTATTGAGGGGGTGCGGCGAGGACGGCGGATTCGGACCACTCGACCCGACGAAAAGGCGGCACGGTCTCCGGATCTGGTGGAGAGGGACTTCACCGCCACTGAACCAAACCGGCTGTGGGTCACCGATCTCACATTTGTACCGACCTGGCAGGGTGTCGCCTATGTGTGTTTCATCGTCGATGCCTTCAGTCGCATGATTGTCGGGTGGCGAGTCGCGGGCCATATGCGCACCGTCATGGTCCTCGACGCCTTAGAGATGGCCCGCTGGCAGCGAGGCACCCGTCTCGAAGGCCTGGTCGCCCATTCCGATACCGGCAGCCAATACACCAGCATCCGTTACGGAGAACGTCTTGCTGAACTCGGAGCGACACCATCGATCGGCTCGGTCGGCGACAGCTACGACAACGCGCTGGCGGAGACAACCAAGGGGCTTTACAAGACCGAACTGGTTTACCGACCCGACCAGGGACCATGGAGAAAGATCGAAGACGTCGGGTTAGCCACGTTGAGCTGGGTGCACTGGTTCAACACCCAACGTCTCCACGGCTACCTCAACGATGTTCCCCCCATCGAATAGAAGGAGGCCCACCACGCTCAACCCGCCCCCACGGGCAGATAGGAAACCAAACGGAATGGTCTCCATCAAACCCAGGGCGATTCAACCCCCTGAATTCACAGCCGTTATGTGCGCTTGCCTTCAAACGAATGAGTGGTTAGGCGTATGGTTGAGACCTTGGTGCTCAATTGGAGGATGTAGGTGTCTGCTCGTCTGGAGTTGCCCGACGGAACTGAGGTGACCTATCGAGTCATGGGCGAGGGTGTTGCTGTGGTTGGCATGCCTGGCGGTCCCGGTATCTCGTCTGGCTATCTCGCCTCGTTCGCTGAACCCCTCGTGGATGGTCTTGCCTGGCATCTGATTGATCCGCCGGGTACTGGGGGAACGACTCCGGCTACCGATTACAGCATCGGAGGGCACGCCAAGTTCTACCGGGAGGTCGTATCGATTCTGGGGCTGGATCGAGTTGTGGTGTTCGGACACTCCTACAGCGGGACCGTTGCCACCACTTTCGCTGCCAACTACCCGGAAATCACGCTGGGCTGCTTGTTAGTCGCTCCACCGGTGGTTGGTACCGATATCGACGAGGCCGAAGGCGGCGACATTCGTACCGCGATGAACGCAGCGATGGCCCGTCACCAGAATCAACCTTGGTACGAGGACGCAGTCGAAGCTGAATTCAATCCAGACATGGCTGACATCGAGGCCTCGTTCCGTCGCGGTCTCCCCCTCTACTTCTCTGATCCCACAGACGATGTTCTCAACCGCGCCCTCGACGCCTTAACTCCTTTTCAGATCAACATGGACCCCATGATGTGGTTCTACGAGAAGGAATGGGCGACCCTCGACCTGCGACCTGTCATCAACGACATTCAATGCCCCCTCCTCGCCATAGTCGGCGAACACGACTGGGCGGTGCCGCCGATCCAAGCCAGCTACTACAAGGAATCAGCAAACGGGCAAGTGGTAGAGATCCCAAACTGCGGCCACTTCGTCCAAATCGAAGCACCCAACACCTACGCCAGCGCGGTGAAAGACTGGCTCCACCACAACCACCTCGCCTAGAAATGGTCAGCAAACCCTGTTCGACTAGCCGCACATAATGCCTGCCGGCTCAAGGGGTCGTTGCAACACTTCGGCGAGTTTGTCTGATGGTGTCATGTCCCCGAGGGTCTGTCGAGGCCGCGTGTTGAGGGAGTAGGCGGCTTGGTCGAGGTCGTTTTGGCTGTGTTGGGAGAGGTCGGTTCCTTTCGGGAAGTACTGACGTAGCAGCCCGTTGGTGTTCTCGTTCGAGCCCCTTTGCCACGGAGATTTCGGGTCACAGAAGTACACCTGGATTCCGGTATCGATCGTGAACTTGGCGTGCTGAGCCATCTCTTTTCCCTGGTCCCATGTCAACGATTGCCACAGATGCTCAGGGAGCTTCTTGATTGTGTCGGTAAGGGCGATCCTGACGTCTTCAGCCCGGTTGCCCTTCGGGACTTGGAAGAGCATCACGTAGCGTGTTTGACGCTCCACGAGCGTTCCGATTGCTGACTTGTGTGTCCCGATGATGAGGTCGCCTTCCCAGTGGCCGGGAACGGCACGGTCCTCAAT
>JAPUJM010000142.1 GCA_027296205.1 Actinomycetota bacterium | reverse complement strand
TTCTCGAACAGGCGGGAGCTTCAAGTTCGCGAACGGATATTGCCTGTAGATGTGCTTGAACTCCAACACAAGATCGCGCTCTGTACTCCCAATGCCATCAGGTTGGACTCTCCACCCGACCAATCGTTATTGCGAAGCTCGCCTTTCGTAAGCCTTGATCGAGAGAAAGCGAATCGGGAGGTCAAGGAGCGCGGCTGGACCGTGGGGAACCTCACCCTCGAATTGAAGCGCGTCTCCCGGCCGGAGGACGTACCGAGCGGTGCCGGTCCCGTATTCAATTTTTCCTTCGATGACATAGATCAGCTCGATACCCTCGTGCTGGTAGAGCGGAAACACCTCGGCCTGCTCGGTAAGCGTCACCAGCAGAGGTTCGAGCAATCGATCCGGTCCGCGCATCGTTCCGAGCATCTGTGATCGGTGACCAGCCTGTCGGTGGTCCCCCTGATGCTCGATGTCGATACCGAGACCGGAGCGAACGAAGATCGCATCGTGCTCCTCCTCGAGCCCTCGGAACAGCGCGGTGACCGGGACACCGAGGGCCGCGGCGAGTGACGCCAGTGTCCCAAGACTCGGTGACGTCTGACTGTTCTCGATCTTTGACAACATGCCTTTCGAGAGTCCTGCTCGCTCGGCGAGTTGGGTGATCGTCAAGTCTTGCTCTGTACGACGTTCGCGGACCCGCTGTGCGATCGTCGTACCAAGCATCCGCTCGATGTGCTCTGCACTGGCGATCTGCTCGTCGCCCGCCATGCTCAGAACAGTGTCAGGTAATGGTCGATCTCCCACGCTGACACCGTTGAGTGATACGACATGAACTCTTCCTGCTTCACGCCGATGTAATAGTCGGCATACGAGCCGCCCGGCACCTCGCCGAGCGCCCCCTTCACAACGTCGTCTTCGGCCAGGGCATCGAGCGCGTGTAAAAGTGTGGGTGGCATGGCTTTGATCCCTCGATGCTCGGCCTCCGCTGCTGACAACTCGTAAAGGTTCTCGTCGCTCGGATCACCGGGGTCGAGGTCGCGATCGATGCCGTCGAGTCCGGCGGTCGCCAGTGCGGCCAGTGCGAGGTATGGGTTGGCAGACCCGTCGACGGTCCGGTTTTCGACGCGCCCAGGCTCGGGGACGCGCAGCATTTGCGTGCGGTTGTTTCGCCCATAGCTCACGTATGCCGGTGCCCAGGTCGCTCCCGACGTCGGAGCGCCGACACCCATCCGTTTGTATGAGTTGACCGTTGGTGCGGTAACGGCCGACAACGCCTGGGCATGGTCCAGAATGCCTCCGATATAGGCGTACGCCATTTTCGTGAGTCCGAGGCCTCTGGGGTCAGCGTCACTGAGGAACAGTTCCTCCCCATCGTCCGACCACAGAGACGAATGGATGTGGAGGCCGTTCCCCGTGAGCTTGGAGAACGGCTTTGGCATGAACGTGGCAAGAATCCCTCGCTCTTGTGCCAGCGAGTGCACCATGTAGCGGAAGAAAATCAATCGATCGGCCGTAGTCAGCGCATCGGCGAAGGTGAAGTTCTGTTCAAACTGACCATTGCCGTCCTCGTGATCGTTGGCGTAGTTGCCCCAACCCAGCTGATTCATATAGCGGGACACCGTCGTCAGGTGGTCGTACATCCTCGTCATCCCCTTGGCGTCGTAACCGGGCTGCTCGGCGGTGTCGAGCGGGTCGGCCACCGACAGCGTGCCGTCATCGTTCCGTCGCACCAGGAAATACTCGGCTTCGACACCGGTCTTCAAGACCAACCCCCGCTCTACAACCTTCGCCAGTTGCTGTTTCAGGATGTATCGCGGGTCATACGGCCAATCCTGACCGTCGACCTGAATATCGCAATGGAGGACGGCCAGACCGGGTTGCCACGGCACAGGCGTATAAGACGCCGGATCGGGTATAGCCATCAAGTCGGGATCCGCCGGCGACTGGCCCATGGGCCCTGCCGCATAACCGGCGAAGCCAACACCGTCGTTCATCAGCATGTCGAACGACTCCGATGGGACCAACTTTGCGCACGGCTTTCCGTGCATGTCGACGAACATCGCAAAGAAAAACTCGATCCCGTCCGCTGATGCGCGCTCGCGCAGTTCCGTGTGATCGGCCAATGTCCACTCCTCGGGAGAGAGTGTGTAGATCGTAGCCGGGAAATCTGCGACGTGTTGCCTGTTGAGAAACGTTGTGTACCATGAAGAAACCGTCGACAAAAGGCAGGAGTATGTGCGGAATCGTCGGCTTGCACCTCAAAGAAGCGGCGCTCCACCGTCGCCTCGGTGAGTTGCTGACGCCGATGCTCTTGGCTATGAGCGAGCGTGGCCCGGACTCCGCTGGCATTGCGATCTATGGCGACCGAGCCCTCGACGGGTCTCTGAAATGGTCGCTACGCGCCAGCGCAGGCGAGATCCCATGGGACGATGTCGGGGCTCGACTCGGTCGAGAGCTGGACACAATCGTTCAGATGCGTGGAGTAGCAGATGCCGCGGTCGTAACCCTCGACGGCGATCCCAAGCTGGTGATGAAGACGCTCAGCGAGTGGTTTCCAGACGTCACCGTGGTGTCATTCGGTCACTCTGTCGAGGTGTTCAAGGACGTCGGTCGTCCCGCCGAGATCTGCAAGCGTTACGGCATCGCGGAACGCACCGGATTCCAGGGTTTGGGTCACACCAGGATGGCCACGGAGTCGGCCGTGACGACGGAGCACTCTCACCCATTCGCTGCTGGTGCCGATCTCTGTCTGGTTCATAACGGCTCATTCTCGAACTACGCCTCCGTACGGAGGCGTCTCAGCGACGCCGGGATCACGTTCCAAACGGACAACGACTCCGAAGTCGCCGCCAGATTCCTTGCATACGAGATCGAACACGGCGCTGACCTCGGTGAGGCGCTGGAGAGCTTGATGAACCGCCTCGACGGCTTCTACACGCTTCTCGTTGCCACCGAGTCTCAGTTCGCGGTCGTGCGCGACTCGTTTGCGTGCAAGCCAGCCGTCATTGCCGAGACCGACGAGTACGTTGCGATGGCCTCCGAGTATCACGCGCTCGCAACGCTCCCGGGCATCGACAAGGCGCAGGTGGTCGAGCCGATGCCACGGGAGATCCATTTGTGGTCACGCTGAACTGTGACGAGCTCTCGACGAGAGAGGTCAACAGCCTCCTCCATCGGCTGCCTGTCGGGAGCGCCGTCACCATCACGAATCCTCGCGGGCGCCACAATCTGGCTGTCGGTCTAAGCAACGCCCTTGAAGTGACGATCGACGGCAACGCGGGATACTTCATCGGGGGCTTGTGTAGCGGCCCGAACCTCACGGTGAACGGGTTCGTTGGGTGGTCCGTTGGGGAGAACCTGATGTCTGGGTCGGTACGCGTCAACGGAAACGCATCAGAGAGCGCGGGGGCATCAGCCCGCGGAGGCGAGATCTACGTTTCTGGTGATGCATCGTCGCGAGCGGGGATCTCGCTCAAGGGTGGCACGCTGGTCGTCGCGGGTGATGTTGGCCACATGAGCGGGTTCATGGCCCAGGCTGGCGTCATGCTGATAGGTGGCGACGCACGAGACGCGCTCGGTGACAGCCTTTACGAGGCCGTAATTTATGTGGCGGGCGCGATCGACTCGCTCGGCTCCGATGCGGTCGTCGAAGACCTGGAAGACTCCGACGTGCATCTGGTCAAGGAGCTGATCAGCCGGAGCGGGTTCGATCACATCTCGCCCGAGGATGTGACTCGAGTGGCCTCGGCACGCCGCCTCTACAACTTTGAAGCACTCTCCGGCGTTGCGTACTGATGTCTGACACGCCGCTGTTACCCCCCGATGCTCGGCGCCGCAACGCCACCTTCACACCAGAGGTCATCGGCCAGATCCAGCGGGTAGCGACGGACGGGCACTACGAAATTCGAGGAGGCGGTGCCAAGCGTGTCGTGACTGGCTTCGACGATCTTGTCTTCCTCACAGCTTCCGCGTCGCGATACCCACTAGAGGGATACCGGGAGCACTGCGCTACTCGAACGGTGCTCGGAGCACGCAACGGAGCCAAGGCGATCGTTCTCGACATACCCATCACGATCGCCGGCATGAGCTTCGGGTCACTGTCAGCGAATGCCAAGGAGGCGCTCGGCCGGGCTGCCTCGATCGTGGGCACGTCGACAACCACCGGCGACGGAGGCATGACGGCTGAAGAGCGTGAGGCGTCGGAGACCCTCATCTATCAGCTGCTGCCGTCGCGGTATGGATTCAACCCTGTCGACCTGAGCAAGGCCGACGCCGTCGAGATTGTCATCGGACAAGGAGCAAAGCCGGGCGGCGGCGGGATGCTCCTCGGGCAGAAGGTGTCCGAGAGGGTCGCCGAGATGCGAACTCTCCCCGTCGGGATCGACCAGAGGTCGGCGAGTCGGCACCCGGACTGGACGGGGCCGGACGATCTGCGCATCAAAATCGAGGAGCTACGCGAAGCCACCAATTGGGAGAAGCCGATCTATGTGAAGATCGGTGCAACCCGTGTGGAGAACGATGTGAAGCTCTGTGTCGCCGCAGGCGCAGACGTCGTCGTGGTCGACGGCCTCCAGGGTGGCACGGCAGCCACACCCGACGTCTTCATAGAGCACACGGGGATTCCAACGATGCCGGCTGTCCGCCAGGCCGCCGAGGCGCTGCGCGACATCGGAATGCACGACGATGTTCAGTTGATCGTCTCCGGTGGCATTCGCAGCGGTGCCGACGTCGCCAAAGCTCTCGCACTCGGAGCCGACGCAGTGAGTGTTGGCACAGCAGCACTCATCGCGCTCGGCTGCAACAGCCGCACATACGAGCTCGACGGCGAACTTCATGATGCAACGGACGACTACGCCCGCATCGGTACTGAACCCGGATATTGCCATCACATGCAGACTGGGCTCTGTCCGATGGGAATCACCACCCAGGATCCAGACCTTGAGCGACGCCTCATTCCCGAGGCCGGTGCCCGTCGTGTTGCCGGCTTTTTGTCGGCTATGACCATGGAGGTCACGGCGCTCGCCCGCGCCTGCGGCAAGTCGGACGTCCACAACCTGGAACCGGAAGACCTGGTGGCGCTAACCGTAGAAGCAGCGGCGATGGCTCGTGTGCCGCTTGCCGGCACGGATTGGATCCCGGGATTTGAGAAATGATGGTTGCAGTGGTGTCAGGTTTCGTTGTGCAACACAGCCCGATGAGTCGAGAAGGGGATCCGCGATTGGCGAGAGCCTTGGGGCTGTCCCGTCGCCGATTCACGGCATCCGCTCGTAATGAAACCCCGATTCACCAGGGTTGGCGTCCACTATCCGTCCACTGTCACCCCGGAAACCAGACGTGACCTGTTGGGATGGGCTGTGATATTGACGCCGTAAACCCCTGCTAGTGGCCGATTTGCGGTGACGGCCGTCTGCCTACGAGAGAAGCCGTCGATTACATCAAAGCCTACGGAGACGATCTGCTTGATCTGATCACAGGCGCCTGATAGAAGGCTTTACGAAGCTCATGTGCGGTCCACGCCTTTCGAGCCTTGATCGAGCTGGTCCTCTCAAATCTGTCCCACCCTCCCGGCATAGTGAGCGTTGTGACATGTAGAGGAGGAGAAAATGGCACTTGAAATCGTTTCGTTGGTTGTTGCTTTGTTGGCGGTGATCGCCGTTGTCGTCCTGTCGATCCTGGTGGTTCGGACCCGAACTCGAGGTGGCGACGACGCGTTAACTACTGCTTTGGCTGACATGCGGTTGTCTCTCGCCGGCCGAGACGGGGTCCTCGACGAGAAGGTGTCTCAGCTCGACACCAAGCTGTCGACCCTGCAGGAGTCGGTGACCGGGCGGGAGGCTGCCCTCGACCAACAGGTGCGAGGTATTGGAGACCAGATGCAGAGCATCGCCACCCTGTTCACCAACGATCGGGCCCGTGGCAGTTGGGGTGAGATCTCGATGATGAGGATCTTCGAGTTGGGTGGTCTTGTCGAAGGACGGGACTACACCCCTCAGTTCCACTCCGGTGAGGGCACGCCCGACGCGGTGGTTCATCTTCCGGGTGGATGCAATATCGTCATCGACTCCAAGTTTCCGGTGGCCCGGTACAAGGAGGCACTGTCGGCCAAGGATCCAGATCAACGCCAGAGCTTGCTGGTTGCCCAGG
>JAPUJM010000141.1 GCA_027296205.1 Actinomycetota bacterium | reverse complement strand
CCACGAGCCGTTCCGCCACTCCCCAATCCAGCCCTGGCATGAGATGCACCACGCCAAACCGTTGTTAGCCGGGCAGTGGATCCGCCCCGATCATTACGGCGACCCCGAAGCCGAGGTCCGAGCGGTGCGAAGCGGCGTCGGGATCATCGACGTCAGCCCCCTGGGAAAAATCGATCTGCGGGGAAAGGACGTGCCCAGACTGTTGGAGTTCGTTTATGTCAACAAGTGGTCGAAACTCGAGGTGGGCAAGGTCCGTTACGGGGTCATGTGCGCCGAGGACGGGGTCATCATGGATGACGGGGTCACCGGTCGTCTCGGCCCCGACCGATACATGATGTCGACAACTTCGGGAGGCGCCGGAGTTGTCTGGAACTGGCTCGACGACTGGCTGCAGACCAGTTTCCCGGAATGGGACGTGAAGATGACCGCGGTCAGTGACGGCTATGCCAGCATCAACGTCGCCGGCCCCGACTCACGTGAGTTGGTTGGCCGTCTCACCAATATCGACCTCGACCCCGATCAGTTCGGGTACATGGAGGTGAGGACCGGCACGGTGGCCGGAGTCACCGACTGTTTCCTGTGGAGGATCGGCTTCACCGGAGAGCTCTCCTACGAGATCCATGTGCCGGCCGGCTATGGGCTTTGGCTATGGGAGACCCTGATGGATCACGGAGAAGACCTCGGGGTGACGGCGTTTGGCGTGGAGGCTCAGAGAATCATGCGTCTCGAGAAGGGTCATTTCATCGTCGGCCAGGACACCGACGGTCTGACACAGGGCTTCGGCGTGGGTATCGACTGGGCGATCAAGATGGACAAGCCCGACTTCGCCGGGAAACCCGAACTGGCCTGGCAGAAAGAGAGGGGCGACTACCCCCGTCTGGTCGCGGTCCAGACCGATGACCCGACAATCGTCCCACCGGAAGCAAGTCAGATCATCGACACCGACGAGAGGATCAAGGGACGGGTCACGTCGAGCCGGCATTCCCCAACCCTCGAGCGTTCGATCTGCCTGGCCCAGGTCGCCTCGGATCTTGCCGAGGGGGGCCGGCGTCTCAGCATTCGTCTGCCCGATGGGACAACCGTGGCGGCAACGGTCATGGCCGATCACGCCCACTTTGACCCGGAGGGGACCAGGCTTCGTGTCTGACTGGAAACCCGTTCCCAGGGGCATCGTGGCCGAAGTCGCGTCGTCGGACGATGGCGACGTGACTCTCTCTGACGTCAGTCTCACGCCGAAGTGGCGTGTCTTCTCCGGATTCGACGATATCCGGCCGGGCGTCTCGATGCGCCTGGGCGACCGATTGGCCTGGTCGGTCAGCCCCGATGAGTGGACGGTCCTCGGCTCGCCACCGGGCCAGGCTGAGGTGGTCGACCTCACCCATGTCCGGGCCATGTTCCGGCTGACCGGTGTCAATGCTTGGAGGGTTCTGGCCAAGATCTGCGCATTGGATCTCGGAGATGACACCTTCCCCGAAGGGGCAGCGGCCCGCACCCTTGTCGCCGGTGTCGCCACCGAACTGGTCAGAGACGACCGGGACGCCGTGCGCTCCTATCTGATCCTGCCCTCACGGTCGTTTGGCCGGTACATCCACGACGTCATCCTCGATGCCGGCGAGGAGTTTGGGTTGGTTGACACCCGGGTCGGATCGTGACGCAGGCTGCCGTCGATGGAACCGCCAGTCTGCTCGGGTTGAACCTCCCACCACACCGGGTCATTGCGGTCAACCGACGGATCAACAAGATCGCCAGAGGTCTGAAGCGCTCTGATGATGCCCGCCCCGTCGACCAGATCCGGGCCGACGTCTTCCTCGCACCCCGCAGCGCAGACCTTCGGCAGCCCAGACTCGTGGATTTCAGGCCGCATATCCGATGTGTGTGTTCCCCGGATGTCGAATGCCCGCCACCGACTGCGATCTCGATCACAGAGAGGCTTGAGCAAATGGGGGACCCACCACCGAGAACAACCTCGCCCTGCTATGTCGTCATGACCACATAGTCAGACACCACGCTGGAAACTCGAGCGGCTCCCCAATGGCGCCCACCAATGGACCGGCCGACTCGGTCACACCTACGTCACCGGCGAAAAACCCCCGTAACGGCTGGGCGGTGCCGGCTGATCGGATAGATGCATTACCGTATCGATCTTGAAAGATCCGGCATCAGCAGTCTTTGATCAGGAGGGCTGGTGGGATCCAGAGAACTTCCTTCACGGTCTTCACACGATGCTCGACCCGGTCCGTGGGCCCTATGTGACCACGACCCTCGAGAATGCCGGGCTCGATTCCGGTTGGCGGGTCCTCGACGTCGGATGCGGAGGAGGATTTCTGACGGCGACGCTGTCGGATGCTGGATACGACGTGATTGGGATCGACCCCTCGATGGCCTCTCTCCGAGAAGCCAGCGACCATGTTCAAGCCAAATTCGCTGCCGGCGCAGGAGAGTGTCTTCCCTTCCCCGACAACAGCATCGACGCCGTGACCTGTTCCGAAGTGCTCGAACACGTCGACGACGCCGAAGCGGTAGTCGGTGAGATCAGTCGGGTGCTCCGTCGCGGAGGCCTTCTCGTGTTCTCTCTACCCAACCGCACGTTGCTGAGCCGTCTGGTCCTGATCGAGCTCGCCCAGCGATTCTGGCCCACCCGGGTCCTCCCCGAGGATCTCCACGACTGGAGTCGATTCATCAGTCCGGTGGAGTTTCACAGGCTTGCCACGCGCCAAGGCCTTGTCATCGACGAGTTACATGGTGTCGGAATCCGGCCACGCCACCTTCCGGCCGCGGTTGCGGCTCTCATCGCGTTGCGCACCGGCCGAATCTCCTATGCCACTGCCGGATCGAGAGTCCAACTCCGGTTGTCGCCGGTGAAGACGATCGCCTTCATAGGCACTGCAAGAAAAACCTGACCAGCAGACTGATAGTCGTCCACCGGTGAGTGCCCTGTCCGCTTCACTCACTGTGCGTCACCAAACCTTCGGCGCGGCGGAGGGGCACTTGTACCATCCACAACACCAAGCAACCTCGCATCAGAGGTCGGTGAGGAGAAGAGGAAAAATTGAGTCTTGACCCGTCGTTCCCCAGCGACCTGGAGATCGCTCGCACCGCCAAGGTGCGACCCATCAAAGAGATCGCCCTCGACGTGGGGCTCGAAGAGAGCGAAATCATTCCCTATGGGGATACCAAAGCGAAGATCCATCTCGACACCCTGAGGAGGATCGGGTCCAAACCCAAGGGCAAGTACGTCGACGTGACCGCGATCACACCGACGCCGCTTGGCGAAGGCAAGACCACCACCGTCATTGGTCTGGTTCAAGGGCTTGGTGCCCTGGGACATCGCTCCATTGCATGCATCCGGCAACCCAGCATGGGCCCGACCTTCGGAATCAAGGGCGGGGCCGCCGGCGGCGGCTACAGCCAGGTCGTGCCCATGGACGAGTTCAATCTCCATCTCACCGGTGACATGCACGCCATTACGGTGGCGCACAACCTGGTGGCAGCGGCCATTGACGCTCGGTGGTACCACGAGGGTCGACTCACCAGTGAAAGACTGGCGGAACTGGGGCTGAAACGGCTGTCGATTGACCCAGACAAGATCAGCTGGCGACGGGTGGTGGACGTGAATGATCGGGCACTCCGGAACATAGTGCTCGGCTTGGGAGGATCGGCAGATGGGCGACCACGAGAGAGTGGCTACGACATCACTGCGACCAGCGAACTGATGGCGATCCTGGCTCTGGTAGACGGCACCGACTATGCCTCCGCTTTGAAGAACCTCCGCGATCGCTGCGGCCGGGTAGTCATCGGCTCAGCCAAGGACGGGACGCCGATAACGCTGGAGGACCTCGACGTGGCAGGCGCAGTCACCGTACTGATGCGAGAGACCTTGCACCCCACTCTGATGCAGACCCTGGAAGGTCAGGCCGCCCTTGTCCACGCAGGCCCTTTCGCCCATATCGCTCACGGCAACTCTTCGATCCTTGCCGATCGGATGGCCCTTCATCTAGGTGACTATGTCGTCACCGAGTCCGGTTTCGGCGCCGACATGGGCATGGAGAAGTTCTTCGATATCAAATGCCGGGTATCGGGCCTGAAACCCGATTGCGTCGTCATGGTGGCGACCGTCAGAGCGCTGAAGACCCACGGCGGCGGTCCCAAGGTTGTTGCCGGCCGGCCGCTCGACCCGGTCTACACCGAGGAGAATCTTCCTCTGCTGCGGGCGGGCATGGCCAACTTGAAGTCTCATATTGCGACAGCCCTCAGCTTCGGTGTGCCTGTCGTAGTGGCCATCAACCGGTTTCTCACCGATTCCCAGCATGAGCACGATCTCATCAGGGAAATCTCGCTCGCGGCTGGAGCGATGGCCGCCGTGACCACAAACCACCATGCCCAGGGTGGCGAGGGTGCTGAGGACTTGGCTGAAGCCGTGGTCGAAGCATGTGATCAGCCCAGTGATTTCAAGTATCTGTATCCGCTGGACCAACCCATCAAGACCAAGATCGAGACGATTGCCAAAGAGGTCTACGGGGCTGCCGGGGTCGAGTACTCGACCATGGCCGAACGGCAGATCGCCGACTTCGAAAAGGGCGGGTTCGGCTACCTGCCGATCTGCATGGCGAAGACACATCTATCCATCAGTCACGATCCGACGCTGAAGGGGGCCCCGAAGGATTTCACGGTTCCGGTGCGTGAGGTGAGGGCCTCCGTCGGCGCCGGGTTCATCTATCCCCTTCTCGGGGAGATGAGGACCATGCCCGGTCTCGGCACCAAGCCTGCCTACATGTCGGTGGACATCGACGAAGAAGGAAATGTCGTCGGATTGTTCTGAGGGCGACAGGGGCCACCGCTGTTGGGTAGATTCGTCTCATGGGCTCTAGGAAGCGAGGGGTAACCGTGATTGCGGTCACCCTCATTCTGACGGCGTGTGGGGGAGCCGACACGATCGACGAGCCCACCCCGACGCCACCCACAACGGTCGCCACTGCTGTCACTGGACCACCCTCGACTGCTTCGCAGGGCGTGCCTGCCCCCCAACTCGCCGGGACCAAATGGAACGTGACCGACTACAGCCAGGGTGCCGGGATCATCACCAATGTCTGGAAGACCGAGATCACGATCGCTTTTGGAGCAGGCGGAACGGTCTCCGGGTCAACTGGTTGCAACGACTACCAGGGAACCTGGGAAACCGAGGGCGCCTACGACGAGTTCGTGGAAGGTGTGCGCGACGCCAACGACGGTCAGGCGATCAGGCTCAGTGGGCTCACCTGGACCGAGATCGCTTGCGAGGACGAGGCAATCGTCGAACAGGAGGAGGAGCACATCGATCTCCTCCAGCGGGCGGGGCGATGGGTGATCATTCGTGGAGAATTCAACCTTCGCAGCTCCGACGGCGAGTTCCTGTTCGAGGCCGAGCCGCTCCCCTAGCCCAGGCCCTTGATCCGCCCTTCGCCGCAATACACGGTGAACCCTCCATCGCGGAGAAACCCGACCACGGTCATCCCGAACTCCTCGCCCAACTCCACCGCAAGACTGGAGGCTGCCGAGACGCCACATACCATCGAGATGCCGGCCACGGCCGCCTTCTGCACGATCTCAAACGACACACGTCCCGACACGATCAGCCCAAGCGAAGGGAGAGGCCAGCTCTGACGGGCGAGATGGCCGACCACCTTGTCGACCGCGTTGTGACGGCCCACGTCCTCGCGCACAGCCATGATCACACCTGAGGAGTCAAAAGCGGCCGCTGCATGAAGACCGCCCGTGGCGTGAAACGCCGCCTGACGCTCGAGAAGAAGCGGCGGCAGGGTGAGGATCGTTTCGGCGTCGACCACAGGGCCTGGAGGAGGTCGAGAGCCCGCCACTCGGATGGCGTCGAT
The DNA here is from genome assembly GCA_027296205.1 of Actinomycetota bacterium. Taxonomy (GTDB): domain Bacteria; phylum Actinomycetota; class Acidimicrobiia; order Spongiisociales; family ZC4RG35; genus SZUA-217. The sequence continues at coordinate 2,081 of JAPUJM010000141.1, read as the reverse complement.
CGAAGCCTTCCCACAAACCCCACAGGACGATGTCGCATAGAAGTTGCGCTTGAACTGTTCAGGGTCGACCGAGAAACCCTCCGCCAGATCGAGGCTCCAGCGTCCTTCGCCGAGTGATCGCACGCCGGACACCGCCTCAGGTCCCGGGACGATCCCCTCGGTGATGGCAAAGCCGAGAATCAGGTCGGCATCATGGCCTGGGGTCCGCATGACCACCGCCAGGGGCTCACCCGCCAGCTGTATTTCGATGGGCTCCTCGACGACCAGGCTGTCCTCGACCACTACCGCATCACCTCGGAATCGGACAACCCGGTGCGTCGTGACCTCGTCAGCCATCTCTTCCGCTGCTGACGTAGCTCTGTCCAAATCGACCCTTGATGCACAGATTCCCGAGTGTCACGGCGTGATCGTGGGGCGATGTGACTTTGACGATCTTTCCGTCCTGAGCGTGCAGGTCGAGATTGCATCCGACACCGCAATAGGAGCAGACCGTCCTGGTCACGTCCTGTCGTGACTCATCCCAGGTGTCGTTCTCACGCATGTCGAACTCCACTCTGCCCACGAGGGCGCCCGTCGGGCACACGGCGATGCAGTTTCCGCAGTAGACACATGCCGAATCGGGTAGGGCAACGTCGAATTCCGTCGAGATGTGAGCCTCGAAACCCCGTCCTGCGACCGTGATGGCAAATGTGTTCTGGTGCTCGACGCCACAGGCGTCCACACAGCGGTAGCAAAGGATGCAACGGCCATAATCCCGAACGTAGAGGTCATCTTCGAGCTTGGGCGTGGTGGCGACAGTCGCCGCTTTGGGGCCAAACCGATTCGGCTCGGCCCCCGCATCCGCAAACCACGAATCGAGCTGATCGCCCGACCGGTCGAGCTCGCTCGCCGAGCCCAACAACTCCAGGACGAGTCGTCGGCTGTGCTGGGCCCGCTCCGTCCCGGTTCTGATCTCCATGCCCTCCTCCAGCTTTCGGGAGCAAGAGGGGACCAGAGTTCGGGAGCCTTCCAGTTCGACCACGCAGACACGACAGGCGTTGGCCGCCGTCATGGTGGGTCCGTAGCAGAGGGTGGGCAGGTCCAACCCCACCCGACGACATGCCTCGAGGATGGTCGCCCCTTCAGGGACCGTCACCACCTCGCCGTTCACTTGAGCGGTGATCGTCGACATCTCGCGCTCGGTCACGGTCATGCCGGTGCTCCCCGAAGCCGAAGACGAATCGCTGACTGAATCGCCGATGCCGCCGTCTGACCCAGACCACAGATCGAAGCGTCGGTCATCACCCTCGCCAGATCATCGAGACGCTCCAATTCATCGGCAACGGTGCCGAGAGTCTCGCCGTCGCCGAGTCGGGCCAGCGTTTCGGACTGACGAACGGTCCCGATTCGGCACGGCACGCATTGGCCGCATGACTCGTCCCTGAAAAACCGGGCGATACGTCTCAACACGGGCCCGAAGTCGCAATTCTCATCGAAGACGATCACCGCTCCCGACCCCAGAGTGGCGCCGGCTGCCTGTGTGTCCTCGAACGTCAACGGCATGTCCAGGAAGGTGGAGTCGACGAACACTCCTGCGGCGCCTCCGAGAAGAACGGCACTCAATCCAAGCCCACCTCTGACACCGCCCGCCAGGGCCAGGATTTCTCTCAACGTCGTGCCGAACGGAACCTCGAACACCCCCGGTTTCTCGACCGCGCCGGAAACGCAGAACAACTTGGGACCGGCGGATTGCTCGGTCCCCACCTGAGCGAACTCCCCGGCCCCGCCCGCGATGACCTCGAGCGTGGCCAACAACGTCTCGATGTTGTTGATCCCGGTGGGTTTGCCAAACACACCATGCTGTGTGGGAAACGGCGGTTTCTGCCTGGGCTCGCCCCGGTAACCTTCGATCGAGGCGAACAGTGCGGTCTCCTCACCACAGATGTAGGCGCCTGCACCCCGTCGAACCTCGAGATCGAACTCGAAGCCGTCACCGGCCACATCTGTGCCAAGCAGCCCGGCCTCGGTTGCCATCACGATGGCCTCGCCAAGACGTTTCTCTGCGGTCGGGTACTCGCCACGCACGTAGATGTAGCCCTTGG
>JAPUJM010000140.1 GCA_027296205.1 Actinomycetota bacterium | reverse complement strand
GGGGGTGTCGACGGCGATCCCGACATCGTGGGAGCCATGCACCAAGAGGTCGTCGCCGTCGAGGGTGGCGTTGAACTCCGGCAAAGCATGCAATGCGGGAAGCACAGCCCGCACCACCAGAGCCTCGATCGGAATCCTGGTGTCGTGTCGCTCGCTCAGCGCGGCGCGTACCTCGAAGAGCCTTGTCGCATCGACATCGTCGAATGTGGTCACGTGGGGAATCTCCGCCCAACTCTTCGACATGTTGGCCGCGATGGTGCGACGCAGACGAGACATGGGTCGGCGCTCGTCCGGGAGTGTCGCCCTGTCTGTCTCGGCCCTTGGCCGAATCACCTCCCCCAACGTCCCGGGGGGCGAAGCATCTTCGTCGGAGCGAGACACAGGAGGCAGCGCAGCTATCGCGGACTCGACGTCTTCGCGCATGATCCGCCCTCCCGTCCCGGTTCCGGTGACGGTCTCCAGGTCGAGTCCGGCATCACGAGCCAGCTTGCGAACGATCGGCAGGGCTTTCACGGATGTCGCCACGGGTGCGGGCGACCGAGGGGCAGACTCGATGACCTCGGCCTCTTCGATCAATGTTCCAACGATGGGGGCGACCTCCGAAACCTCAACCAGGGGCTCCTCCCCGACAGCCTCGTCGTGCTCGCCAATCACCACCAACACCGCGCCGACCGCGATGGTCTCCCCCTCAGCGCCTCCGTGCCGCACCACGATCCCCTCATACGGTGAGGGAATCTCAACAACCGCCTTGTCTGTCTCCACTTCGACGATTGGTTGATCGGCTTCGACCGGGTCGCCTTCGGCGATCAGCCAGCGGACAATCTCGGCCTCGGTGAGGCCTTCGCCTATGTCGGGAAGCCTGAACTCGCGAGCCACTATTCCTTCAACGTCTTTCTCGCCGCAGCAGTTATCTGAGCCACTGATGGAAGGTAGTGGCCTTCTGAGCGCTTGAGTGGAAAAACCGTGTCGAAGCCGGTCACCCGCTGCACCGGCCCCTGGAGGGAGTACAGACATCGCTCCTGAATCGTGGCGGCGATCTCACCCGCAAAGCCTCCGGTCAATGGAGCCTCGTGCACCACCACGGCCCGACCGGTCTTCTCAACACTGGCCACGATTCCATCGCGATCCAGCGGAGTCAGAGTTCGGATGTCGATGACCTCCACCGAGATGCCGTCTTCCTCGAGGACCGAGGCCGCCTGTCGTGTCTCCTTCACCATCGCTCCCCAACTGAGCAGAGTGACGTCGTCACCCGATCGTTCCACTCGAACAGGGCCGATGTCAACCCGGTAGTGGGTCTCGGGGATGTCCTCCTTGACGGCACGATAGAGCCGGATGGGCTCGAGAAACACGACAGGATCAGGATCCTCGATCGCGGCCAGCAACAACCCGCGGGCGTCGCGCGGCGTCGAAGGCACCACGACCTTGATACCCGGGATGTGCGCGTAAATGGCCTCGGTGGACTCCGAGTGATGCTCGGCTGCGCCGATGCCACCGCCGTAAGGGATCCGAATCACCAGCGGTGCCGTAAATCGGTGGTTGGAGCGGTTTCGGATCCGGGCGACATGATTGATGATCTGGTCATATGCCGGGTAGGAGAATCCCAGAAACTGGAGCTCAGCCACTGGCCGCATCCCGGCTATCGCCATGCCAAACGCTGCTCCCACGATGGCAGACTCGGCGACGGGGGTGTCGATCACCCGATCCGTCCCATGTTTGTCGCGGAGACCATCTGTGATCCGGAAAACACCTCCGGTGCGTCCGATATCCTCACCAAGCAGCACAACCCGATCGTCGGATGAGAGGGCTGTGTCGAGCGCACCATTCAGCGCCTGGGCGAGGTTGAGCTCACTCATCGCCGGCCTCGCTCAGCTGTTGGGTGAGCGACTGGGGTCTCTCCGCGAACACCCGGCCCACCATCTGCGCAGATGTCGGCTCGGGTACGTTCTCGGCCCATTCGACAGCCTCTTCGATCTCCTGTGATGCCCTCGTCTCCAGATCCGCCTGCCACTCTTCTGTCCAGCCCCCGGCCTTCGCCAGGAGTCGCCGGATACGGAGAAGGGGATCTCGATCCTCCCAGTCTCTCGATTCGGCCTCGTCCCGGTAGCGGGTTGGATCATCTGAGGTGGTGTGGGGGCCCATTCGGTAGGTGATCGCCTCGATCAGGCTGGGTCCCTCTCCCTTTCGAGCCCGGTGCGCCGCCTCGCGGACTGCGGCGAACACGCCCACGACGTCGTTTCCATCGACGCGAATTCCCGGCATCCCGTATCCGTCAGCCTTGACGGCGATCGATTTCGATTTCGTTTGCTCCGAAGTCGGATAGGAGATCGCGTAACCATTGTTCTGACACAGGAAGACAGTCGGTGTCGCGTATACCGCAGCGAAGTTCATCGCCTCGTGGAAGTCACCCTCTGACGTGGCCCCGTCCCCAAAGGAAGTAAGTGCGATCCTGCTACTCCCCTGGAGTTTCTCCGCCCACGCCAGTCCCACGGCGTGGATCATGTGGCCGCCCACCGTTATCGACGGAGGTAGCACGTTCACACCTTGCGGCAGCTCTCCACCGCGCTCGTCTCCCGTCCGACCCAGGACAAGCAGACGCCACGGATAGCCTGCCCGCCAGTTGAGGGCGGCGTCGCGATAGGTCCCGGTAACCCAGTCATCATCCTGGATAGCGGCGGCGGCGCCAATCTGGGCAGCCTCCTGGCCGCGGAACGGCGCGTACGTAGCAAGTCGTCCTTGACGCTGCATCGCCATCGATTTCTCGTCGTATGTCCTGGCTTCCACCATGTCGGCATACAAACCGCGCATGTCCTCAACGGTTATCGGGAGACGGTCACGAACCGATCCGTCCGGATTCACCAGTCCAAATATCGAGGAATTCCCATCGGGCTGAGTCTGGCCGGATGACCCGGCACCCTTCGGCTCGGGTGCCGGCGGGATGAGTGCCTCGAGACCGCGACCCAGCCCTGGTTTACGTGAGCTCAAACTCGTTCCTTGTCCATGGAGTCAGAAGTGCGAGTGGGCGAGCATAAACGTGCCAGGGGAACTCTCAGGTCGAGAAGAGCGGCGGCTCCGCGCAGACGGTGGATTCAGACCCCGGCAGTCTTCGAGTCGAGAATCTCTTCGAGCTCTTCGACCGTCATCAGCACATCGCGGGCCTTGCTCCCCACGGAGGGCCCGACGATACCCTGCCTCTCCAGGGCATCCATGACCCGACCGGCTCGGGCGAAACCGATCCTGAGCTTGCGCTGCAGCATCGAAGTCGAACCGAGTTGTGAGCGAACAACGAGGTCTGTCGCCTGTCTGATCAGTTGGGCGTCGTCGTCGTGCTCGTCCTCCGCTTGGGCGGCCGCTTTGGCAGCCACCTCGAGAACCTCTTTGTCCTTATAGACCACTTCACGCTGTTTCTTGACCCAGTCGACCACTGCATGGATCTCCGACTCACGAACCCAGGCACCTTGAATCCGCTGGGCTCGAGGCTCCGTGGCCGTTACCACCAGCATGTCGCCCATGCCGATGAGCTTCTCTGCACCGGAGCCGTCGATGATCACCCGACTGTCGGTCTGAGAGGCAACGCTGAACGCAAGACGGCTGGGAATGTTGGCCTTGATGACACCGGTGATCACGTCAACGGACGGCCGCTGGGTCGCGATCACGAGGTGGATGCCGACAGCCCGAGCCATCTGGGCAATCCGGACGATGGACTCCTCGACCTCGCGACCGGCAACCATCATCAGATCGTTGAGCTCGTCTATGAGAATGACGATGAACGGGAACCGGTCGAACCCGTCGGGATCCAACTCACCGGCATCCCATTTCAGGCGATAACCCTCGATGTCGCGCGACTTGGAGTCGGCGAGGAGGTCGTAGCGCCGGTCCATCTCGGCGACAGCCCATTTGAGGGCTTCGTTGGCCTTCTTTGGGTTCGTGATGACTCGTGTGAGGAGATGGGGCACACCGTTGTACTGGCCGAGTTCGACACGCTTGGGATCAACCATGATCAGACGCACGTCGTCGGGGTGGGTGCGCATCAGCAACGAAGTGACAATCGAGTTGATGCAGGATGACTTCCCCGCGCCTGTCGCGCCGGCAATCAGGAGATGAGGCAGCTCAGCAAGATCGAGAAACTTCGGTTGGCCGGCGATGTCCATGCCCAAACCGACCGACAACGGTCCGCCGTCGCCGGCCTCCGGTGTGGAGAGTATGTCGCCAAGAGAGACCAGACGTCGCTTCGTGTTCGGCACCTCGACGCCAATCGCAGACTTGCCGGGAATGGGCACCAGGATCCTCACATCGGGCGTCGCCAGGGCGTAGGCGATGTCATGGGAGAGATTGGAGACCCGGTTTACCTTTACTCCGGGTGCGATCTCGATCTCATACCGGGTGACGGTCGGGCCGGGGACGATCTTGGTGAGCGCGGCGTCCACACCGTGTTGGACAAGGGTGTCTTCGAGTTGGCGAGCGGTGTTCTCCAGGGAACGCTTGTTCACCTCTCCACCGGTGCCGCCCTCCAACAGCTCCATTGGAGGCGACTCGTAATCTGATTTCGTGAGGTCGATGGTCTTGACCACCGGTGTCTTCGCGCTTTTCGTCTCGGTTTCAACCACCTCGTTGGCGGGCTGGTCGATCTTGGGGCGAGACTGTGTCGGACGACTGTGTTTGCCCCGTTTCGCACCGGCAGCGGGGAGATCCGCTCCCAAAACGCGGGGTCTCCTGTCGGCACGTTTTCCGCCGAACCAAGAGCCCGCCCAACGTCGTGGCGTCTTCCCCATGGCAACGATCCCATGAAAGAGCTCTCGGACGGAGGTCTTGGTCATGATCAGCACACCCATCCCGACGGCTGCGGCGAGAACGACAAAGGCACCCCAGCCGCCGAGGACCCGGCGTAAGGGGAAAGCGATCAATGCACCAACGGCTCCACCGCGTTCCTGGACTATTTCGATGTTGGGTCGGAAGGCCACAGCACC
>JAPUJM010000014.1 GCA_027296205.1 Actinomycetota bacterium | reverse complement strand
TCGTTCATCGACGACATGGTCGGTGAAGGCGCTGTTGCCGTGCCGACGCTCACGGCTTCGGGGACTGTGACCTGCTACCCGTATGGGGCGGATAACACCGAGGTCGAGGATCGAACTATCGACTTGTATTATGTCCGCGACACAGACACGCTCGAGCCTGCTACCGGTGCTGTTCGGTACGTGAGGTCACCTGTGGTGCCGGGAGTCGCCGCGGACGCCGCCAACCCGTTCGTTGGGTCGTGGGAGGCCACAGACGCCGACGGGACCCACATCGTGATGGTGATTCTCGTCGACGGATCCTGGGAGTCGGCGAACACACGCTCGGCCGGATGTGAGCGAAGAGGTTTCACCTACGCCACCTGGTCCGGAGAGGGATCTGGCACGTTCAACCTCTCAAACACGCCCGTCTTTGAACTTCAAATGACCACGTATTGCGATCCGCCCGAACTGGAGAAAGTAATCGACTCAGCAGAAGTCAACTGGTTCTTTGAGTATCAGCAGTCGGCCGACAAGGTGGTACTGCTGGCCGACGGCACCACCTACAGCAGACTCCCGTGAATCGGGGGCAATCGACCGCCGCCTCCACCGATAGACCAGACATCCCAGAAGCTGCCCATACCGGTGCACCGGGAGCTGCGTAGGATTGGAAGCGACTGCGACGAAGGAGGGCAACATGGCGCTGGCGACCGCTGCTGGGCCAACGGACGTTCCGCTGATCAACCAGACGATCGGCGAGAACCTCGAGGCGACGGTGGCGCGCTTCGGTGATCAGGAGGCCCTCGTCGTCCCCCACCAGGGCCTCCGTTACACGTACGCCGAGTTCAACGACGCCGTGGACTCCGTTGCACGCGGCTTGCTCGCCAACGGCTTGAGCGTGGGCGATCGCATTGGCATCTGGAGTCCCAACAACGCCGAGTGGGTACTGGTTCAGTACGCCACCGCCAAGATCGGTGCGATTCTGGTGAACATCAATCCGGCATACCGCACGTCGGAGCTCGAGTACACCCTGAACCAGTCCGGGTGTCGTTTCCTGGTCTCTGCTCGCAGCCACCTCACGTCGGACTATGTCGCGATGATCGACGAAGTCCGGCCGCGTGTCCCGGCGCTCGAACAAGTCATCTACCTCGACTCAACAGACTGGGAACGCCTGATCGAGGTGGCGGATACCGTTTCCGCGGAAGGGCTCGCCGAGGTTGCACGCGGTCTCTCTGCGGACCAGCCCATCAACATCCAGTACACCAGTGGCACCACCGGGTTCCCCAAGGGTGCCACGCTCAGCCACTACAACATCCTCAACAACGGCTTTTTCGTTGGCGAAGCGTGCGGCTACGACGAGACCGACCGCGTGTGCATCCCGGTCCCGTTCTATCACTGCTTCGGCATGGTGCTCGGCAACCTGGCTTGTACCACCCATGGGTCCACCATCGTCGTCCCTGGGGCATCGTTCGATCCCCAGACCGTGCTGGAAACCATCCAGGCCGAGGGCTGCACCTCGCTCTACGGCGTGCCGACGATGTTCATCGCCGAGCTGGGTTACGAGAACTTCGACGACTATGACCTGACGACGTTGCGCACCGGGATCATGGCCGGGTCTCCATGCCCGGTCGAGGTGATGAAGCGGGTGATCTCGGACATGCATATGGACCAGGTGACGATTGCATACGGCATGACCGAGACCTCTCCCGTCTCCACGCAGACGGGGAGCGGCGACGACATCGATCGCAAGGTGTCCACGGTGGGCCGGGTGCATCCCCACGTCGAGGTCAAGATCGCGGATCCGGACACCGGCGAGACGGTCGAGCAGGGGGAAAGCGGCGAGTTACACACGCGCGGCTACTCGGTGATGGTCGGCTATTGGAACGATCCCGACCGTACGAGCGAGGCGATCGACGCCGACGCCTGGATGCACACCGGCGACCTCGCCACCATGGACGAGGAGGGCTACGTCAACATCGTCGGGCGCATCAAAGACATGATCATCCGTGGGGGTGAGAACGTGTATCCGCGCGAGATCGAGGAGTACCTCTATACCCATCCCGATATCGTCGCCGCCCAGGTCATCGGTGTACCCGATGAGAAATATGGGGAGCAGGTGATGGCGTGGGTCACGACGAAGCCGGGGACAACCATGACCGAAGAAGACGTGAAGGAGTTCTGTCGCGGCCAGATCGCCCACTTCAAGGTCCCCGCCTATGTTGCGTTCATCGACGAGTACCCGATGACCGTCACCGGCAAGATTCAAAAGTTCAAGCTGAGGGAGATGGCCATCGAGGATCTCGGACTCGAGAGCACGACGCGAGGGGTCACAGCCTGACGTTGTGATCGCCGACCCATGAGGCCGATCTATGCCGGGCCATACCAACACCAAGCGGATCGGGCCGGCACCACGGAGACCATTCTCACAAAGGAATCTCTCGCGCCGCTCGGGTCTGCAACCTGCTGACGTCTTCTCCGAAGCCGGGGGAACTCGCCTATCCGGCTTGAACGTCATAGGGGCGGTTGACCATTACACCACAGTCTTTCGTAGGAAGGCCGAGGAATGAAAAACTCGTCGATGCGCATCGCGGCTGTCCTTGTCGCGTTGGTGCTCGTTGCCGCGGCCTGCAGCGACGGTTCGAACAC
>JAPUJM010000139.1 GCA_027296205.1 Actinomycetota bacterium | reverse complement strand
GAAGTCACCGCGGACTGAGCCCTAGAGGCGAGCAGTCGCCTCCTCAACTGCCCTCTTGGGGCTGCCCTCGTAGGGCGGTCCATGTCCGGTGAGAACGACAGTGGCGTCGATGTCCTCGAGTCGACCGATCGAGCTAATCGCCAGCTCATGATCGTGGTTGAACTCGGCGGGCATGACCCGAGCCCCCACTTCCCGGGTGTAGAGGTGTGTCGTGACCAGCGCGTCGCCGGTGATGAGGACGCCTTTGTCTCCGAGGTGATAGGCCGTGCTGCCCGAAGTGTGGCCGGGCACATGAATAGCGATCGGCGAGCCCGGTGTGTCCAGAGTGGCCCCGTCCTGGAACGTCTCTATCGCGGTGAGAGGCGTCACCGAGGCCCCACCTCGACCGAGAGACATCAGGGCGAATCGGAAGACCGAAGGCCTCCACATCTGAGATATCACCTTGGCGGTGGTTATCGATTCATGTCTCAGCCCAAGCGCAAGTTCTGACTCCTCTTGGTGAGCCCTGACGGGGATATCGTGAAGGGACCTCAGTTTCTCTGCCGCACCCATATGGTCGACATGAGCGTGTGTCAGCAGGACGGCGTCGACAGAACCGGGGGAGTGGCCAATCTGCTCGAGTGAGGCAACGACCCGTTTGTAGTCGCGGGGCCACCCGGCGTCGACCACGGTGATGCTGTCGCCCTCCACGATCAGCTGCCAGCTGACGCGTGATGCGGTCACTTGGTATACGCCAGGCGCGACCTCTAGAACTTCCATCCGGCTGAGGCTATCAAATGATCCGTCTGGACGTTTCTGTCACAGGCGTCTCGTACCTTTGCAAGATGAGGGTTTTGACACCGGATCAGTTGGAGCAGGCACTCCTCCAGGAGGAGGCGAACATCGCTCGATTGCCCGGCAGATGCAGTTGATCCACCTGGCGGACGCGATGCAGCTTCCCAATGCCGACGGATGTAGGTCGATGCGAGAGTGGGTCGCCGGCCGGCTCGACATTTCTCGAGAAGCTGCCTCCTCGCTGACGACGACCGCCAAACGCCTCGCTGACTTGCCGGATCTGGCCCAACAGCTGGCCGAGGGAAGGATCACTTTCGATCGTGCTACCGCCACCTCCCGGATACCTGGCGAGCACTAGGACGATCGGCTCCTGGGCGTCGACATCCACGGGCTCCGACGCATTGCTGCCCGTCATCGTCGGATGGAACGGGTCGACGATGCCACCGCGCACGTTTCCCAGCATCTTTCGTTGCAGCCAAACCTCGACGAATCGACATGGGAGGTCTGGGGAAAACTCGACGGTTATGGAGGATCCGTGGTGAGCAAGGTTCTCACCGAGGAGGCGGACCTCATCGAATCATTGCCGGAAGGGGAGCGTCCCGGGCTTGGTTATCGGCGGGCTGTGGCCCTCGCCAAAGTTTGCGAAGACCGTCGGCCTGGCATCGGCAGCACTCCGTTGATCACCGTGTTCGTCGATGCCGACGGAGCTGAGACCGAGGCCGGAACGCCTGTAGGGCCCGAGATCCTTGACAAGGTGGCTTGCGTCGGCGACCTCGAGTTGATCAGGAACGTCGACGGCAAGCCGCTATCGGTGGGCCGTCGTTCCAGGGTATCTCCAAGCGGCTGAAGAGATTCGTTCTCCACCGGGATGGCGGTTGCTCCGCCGAAGGGTGCACCAGCAGATACCGACTCGAGCCCCATCACAAGGTTCCTTGGTCCGAAGGCGGGCCAACCGACCCTGACAATCTGACCACTCTCTGCTGGTTCCACCATCACGTGGTCGTTCACGGATGGGGCTATCGGATCGATTCGATCCGCGGACCAAGTCGGATCCGTTTCACCAAACCTGGTCATGATCCGCCGTGAGTTGGAGATCCGAGTTTTAGTCTGATCCGATGGAAAAAGGGCCGGAGCTCGAGACAAACCGTCTGAAACTCCGGAGGTGGAGGAAAGAGGATTTGGAGCCGTTTGCAACCCTCAACGCCGACCCGGTGGTGATGGAGCACATGCCTTCGGCGCTGACCAGTCGCGAGACCGCTCTTTGGATGGCGCGTATCGAACTGGGATTCGAAGAGTTCGGCTTCGGTCTATGGGCGATAGAGCATGGCACCACCGGCGACTTCATCGGGTTCACCGGTCTCTCCTTGCCGAAGCTCGAAGCCCATTTCACTCCCGCAGTCGAGGTTGGATGGCGTCTCGGCAAGGAGCACTGGGGGAACGGGTACGCAACCGAAGCGGCACTGGCAGCGCTCGGTTTCGGTTTCAGTGACGCCAGGTTGGATGAGATCGTCTCTTTCACGGTCCCGGCCAACATCCGCTCTATCAGCGTCATGGAACGACTCGGCATGATCCGTGATCCGGCGGACGACTTCGAGCATCCGTCTCTGCCGGACGACTCCCATCTGCGACATCATGTGCTCTATCGGATGTCTCTGGACCGGTGGACTGAGCTGAGTCGGACCTAGACGATCTTTCTCGTCTAGCCTCAACCGTCGTCCGTACTGCTGGAGAAGAGTGACATACAACGGACCGGCTTCGCGAGCCACCAACAACGTGATGAAGTTTCTCGTCATCTTGACGATCGCCCTGGTTGCCTATTGGGCTGCTACTGGCGGCCTCGATCGTATCGCCACACCGGAAACGGCCATCTCCACTACGGCGACGACAATCACCGAATAATCCCCGACAGCCGGCAGGTGGATCTGGTGACTGCCCGACGCCGTCCCAGCGTCTAGCTCTTCCCCACATCTATCGGCCGTAGGTGCCCATGAGTTGGGCCTCGCCGAGCGTGTGGCCTTCCATCGCCAGTCGGAGGGCATCGGAGTCGACACCCTCGGGCATGAGAAGTTCGGTGTCAAGGGCGAAAACAGTGAAGAAATATCGGTGATTTTCGCCCTGTGGAGGACACGGACCGCCATATCCGAGAAGGTTCCAGCTGTTGACTCCGCGGACCCCGAGACGGCCAACGTCCTCGGGCCAGAGCTGATTCTCCGACTCGATCTCGATGTCGTACTCCACCCAGTGGTCCCAGGTTCCGACCGGTGCATCGGGGTCGTCGACGATCAGTGCCAGGGTGACCGTGCCGACCGGTAGCGAGATGACTTGCAACTCAGGCGAGATGTCCTGGCCATCGCAGCTGAACTTCGCCGGAATGGGATCGCCCTCTTCGAATGCCGGTGATGTCAGGTCCAT
>JAPUJM010000138.1 GCA_027296205.1 Actinomycetota bacterium | reverse complement strand
ACTCCATAACCACGATGGGCGACGATGTCGCCTTCGACGGTGTGGTGGCTGCGGACGACGCCGGGGTCATGGTCGCATCGCTGGCAGGAACCACACTCGGGCTTGCCGCCAACACCCCCGATGCAGCCAGGGCCACCCGGGACAAACTCCTTCTGAGAAACCGTCTCGAAACGGCCGAGGTACCACAACCCCGCTTTGTGGCGCTGGAGCCAAATCAGACGTCGGCCGTGGAGATAGCCCAGGCGGTCGGTTTCCCTCTCGTTGTCAAGCCGCTGTCCAGATCGGCGAGTCAGGGGGTAATCCGAGTCGACCGCCCCCAAGACCTTCCCGCCACGATCGACCGGGTCCGTCGCATAATCGGAGACCACTCCCACACCTCGCGTCTCCTTCTCGAGACCTACCTACCCGGTGACGAAGTGGCCGTCGAAGGACTGGTCAGGAACGGCGAGCTGACGGTGCTGGCGATCTTCGACAAACCCGACACCGGCAAGGGCCCCAGCTTTCCCGAGACGATTCTGGTGACGCCGAGTCGTCTCTCCGACAAGAGTCAGCAGGAGTGCATTCGTGTTGCAGAGGCGGCCTTGCGCGGGTTGGGTCTCACCCACGGACCGGTTCACATCGAACTCAAGATTCACGATGGCCGGGCCAGTGTCCTCGAGGTCGCGGCAAGATCCATTGGCGGGCTGTGCTCGAGAAGTCTCAACTTCGGACTCATGGGCACGACCCTCGAATCCCTGATACTCAGAAACGCCGTTGGGATGGACAAACCCGAGCTTCGCCGCGAGCAACACGCCAGCGGTGTGCTGATGATTCCCATTCCCAAGTCGGGAGTCCTCGGTTCAATCGAAGGCATCGATGAGACCCGGGCAATCCCCGACATCACCGGTGTCGACATAACCATCAATGTCGGTTCGGAGGTCCTCGCCCCACCGGAAGGAGATCGCTACCTGGGTTTCGTATTCGCCCGCGCCGAGACCCCCAACGCCGTCGAATCGGCGCTCCGGGCGGCCAAGGACACAATCACTGTTTTGGTGACGTGACCGATGGCCCCCGATTCTCGTCCCGCTCCCGAGGACGCCAGCACCATCAAGCTCAACCTGACGTTTAGCTCTTACCCGCGATTTGGCGCGTAAGACGATTTTGTCATTCACATGGATACCGTCCTGATCTTCACCGGCAGCGAGGCTCCACAAATCGAGATGAGCGAGGACCTCCCCAGACCCGACCTGGTGGTCGCAGCCGACAGCGGATACGACTACGCAGTCCGTCTCGGTTATCGAGTCGATGTGCTGGTCGGTGACATGGACTCCATCGCCACCACCGAGATCCCCCGTCATGTGATCATCGAGCGACATCCGACCGACAAGGACGCCAGCGACCTCGACCTGGCTCTGGATCTGGTGGTCCGGGACGCACCCGAGCGAGTGGTGATCGTTGGTGGCGCCGGTGGACGTCTCGACCACGAGCTTTCCACGGCCGGTCTGCTGTGCTCCGATCGGTGGCGACGGATCGACGAACTCGACTGGGTCTCCACCAGAGGCTGGGCCTACGTGGTGAGAAGACGAAGAATCATCCACGGTGACGCCGGTTCGACTCTGTCGCTAATTGCCATGGGCGGCGACGTCACCGATGTTCACACCAGCGGGCTGAAATGGGATTTCGGCGGTGACACACTCACGCATGGAAGCACTCGTGGGCTTTCCAACGTCATGCGAGGTCCGATCGCCGACATTCGGATCGGAGAGGGCTGTCTGCTCGCGGTCGTTGCCACCGGCTCAGACCAATAGCTCTAGCCAATCAACCCATCCAAAACGGCAGGATTCAGAGCCGAGTACCCCTGGAGATACTCGACCCGCTCCATCTTGAGACGGGCGACAATGGACTCGTACTCCTCGAGTCGGCCCTGACTCTCATACAGACGGCGGGGCTGGAGGAGGTCGACGTCGGCCACCCCCGGCACCGATCCGGCGACGTCGTACCCGAAGTCCTGATCCGTCTGCCACTCGATGGTGCCCTCCACGACCCCCTGAACGATTGCGGACGAGTCTGGGATGGAAACTTTCTTCGAGCCCTCTCCCTCTCCGCCAACGCGTCCCGTGTTCAGGACGTATGCCTCGAGCTCGGGCATCGTGTCCAACAACTCGAGCAGTCGGTTGCCCTGCATCGAGTCGTCATCGAAGAAGAACGGGTTGGTGCCGGGAACCCGGAGACTCTTCCCCGCTTCGGCGGCTCCACCGGCCGAGGTTCCCTTGGTCTCCCCGAGCATGAAGTAGGCCGGGATCTGTTGGCGGCTGAGTCGGGCCACCGCCGGAATCACATGATCTGAGCGATTGAGGATGAGTAGATAGCAGGCCGATGGCACGGCCCTGGGCTCCCTGTGCCGGATATCGGCCAGAGGGAAGGTGCAACGCCCGTTGGCCGTGTAGGAGGTGTCGAAGAAGTCGACAGAGCCGTCGGGCGTGACAGCCACGTTCTCCAGCCAGGCATCCGGACGGGTCGTGCCGCCGTGACTGGTCGGCTCATCGTCGGGATCCAAGCCGTACGTCTTGGCGAAACAACCGGCCTCGGTGGTGTGAATCGAGCCGCCGGGCATCAGCCCGACAAAGTCATCCTGCACCGGCAACGAACCGGCTTGCTGTCTGAAAGTGGTCGTGGTCTTTCCGGTTCCGGACAAACCGATGATCAGCATCGACTCTTCGCTGCCGCTGCGTGTCGACGCGGGCGGAAAGGTCTTCAGCCCGGCATGAAGGGCCAGACCTCCGCGGTCGAAGACAAGACGGTTCCACATGCGGAGGCCACCCATTTTCGACTCACCGAAGTAGTCGGAGCCGAAGACTCGGGTCACCCAGTTCTCCAGATCGACGATGATGAGTCGGTCGTCTGGCTTACCCGGAGCCGGCAGGTTCGGCGTGTAGACGATCGTGAACTCGGGGGCCCACCCGGCGTCTGGTGGGAAGTAGAGGTGCTGTTGCATCCCTGCGATGTTTGGCTGCGCCGCCTCGATGAAGAGACGAGATCCGGTACGAAACTCTGGGTCGGGACCGATGTACCCCTCTATCAGGAGCATGTCCTGGGAGGCGATATAGGCATCCTGTCTTGCTGCCCACTCGTCGGCCTCCGCTCGAGAGATCCGATTCTGCTGGATGTCGCGGTCGGATACGAAGAATGTCGAGTTGTTGAGACGTGCGGTGACCTCGGCCTGATAATTCAGATTCTCGAACTCGGTTTTCGTTAGACGCGGCATGACCGCCACGGCCAGCTGCCGCAGCCTCTCCTGGCCGGGGTTGCGCTCGACGGTTTTGGCGTCGGGCAGTCGAAACATTGGCAGAGCTCCCCCTGAGGGTGACGTGGACCATGGCAGGGTAACCGGGCAAACCGAGCTATCCGGCCGTGGAGTAGGCCGCAGGCATTGACCAGCCGGCGAGACCGGCAATCAGATTTTCCACCGCCAACGCGGCCATAGCATTCCTGGTTCTGACGGATGCGCTCCCAATGTGCGGCACCACGAGGCAATTGGGCAACGAGAGGAGGGGGTGATCCGGAGGGAGTGGCTCCGGATCGGTGACATCGAGCGCGGCACCGGCAATCCAGCCGGAACGCAACGCTTCAATCAAGTCAAACGTGTCGACGAGGGCCCCACGCGCCACGTTGACCAGGTAGGCCGTGGGTCGCATGAGCCGCAGTTCCGAGGCACCAATCAACCCTCGGGTTGCATCGTTGAGTGAAGCGGCCAGAACGACATGATCCGACTCGGCCAACAGTACTTCCAGGGAGACGTGGTCGGCGTCAACCAGATCCTTGCGTGTGGGTGACGAATAGAGGACACCCATGTCATAGCCGGTCGCCCGTCTGGCGATGGCGCGGCCGATTCTGCCCATGCCCACGATTCCGAGTGTGGTGTCGTGAAGATCGCCACCAGTCAGGTGAAACGGTTCCCAGGGTCCCCACCTCCCCGAACGAACCTCTCTCTCGCCCTCGAACAGTCGCCGCGCCGCCGCACCAAGCAAGGCGAAGGCCGAGTCGGCGACCGTTTCGGTGAGAACCCCCGGCGTGTGGCCCACCAGGATCCCCCGCCTGGCGCACTCCTCGATGTCGATGTTGTCCACACCGACCGCCATCTGGGATACCACACGAAGATGAGACGCCCGATCGAGAAGCGGAGCCCCAATGGCATCGGTGATCATGCACAGCAAACCCTCTGCCGTTGCCGCCTCGGACACCAGGACATCGTTGGGAACCGGCCCATCGCCGTCCCACGTCGTCACCTCGTTCTCGTGACGCAACGGGGCCATGGCCCTCTCGGGCAACTCCCTGGTGACAAAAACACGATTCACGAATCGAAGGCTAAACGCCGCCTGTGGAGAGACCGATAAGATCATGTGATCCAAAGCTGGGCCCTCTCGGTGGTCTTCGCCATCGTCATCGCCGGGTGCGGTGGCGCTGTGGTGTCAGAACCACCCCCGACCACCAGCACCACGACCACTGCCGAAATTCTCACTCCGCCGGTTGAAACCGACGAAGAGCCGGTCGACTTGCCACAGGTCGAGAACCGACCCGTCTATCAGGGCTTCGAAGCCGGGCTACGGGAGCACAGCTCATTGGTCGCCATGACCAGAGGTGATACCGAGGTCTACGCCACTCCGGGCGATGGGGCGCCCCTGGTCACGATGCCGGCGACGACCATCCTGAATACCGTCACGGTGCTGACCGTGGTTGGAGAGCCAATCGATGGCTGGGCACAGGTCATGCTGCCGATTCGTCCCAATGGGAGCACCGGGTGGATTCGGCTCGACAACGTCGAGCTCTACCTGGTCGAGGGCAAGATCGTCATCGATCTGAGCGATAAGCAGCTCACCTACACCGTCGACGGCGAAGCTGTGATCAAGTCGACAATCGCCATCGGGACCGACCAGAACCCGACACCCACCGGAATCTTCTTCGTGACCGACAGCGTGACTCTGCGAGACCCCGGCAGCCTGTGGGGCCCCCACGCCCTGGGGATCTCGGCGCACTCGGACACCATCACCGAATTCAACGGCGGAGACGGGATCATCGGGATTCACGGAACCAGTAACCCGTCCTCGATCGGCCGTGCGGTGTCACTGGGATGTGTTCGGTTGCCCAACGATCTGATCACCGAGCTCCACACCATGGTTCCTCTCGGCACCCCGGTGGAGATCCGGGCCTAGGCTCGCGGCCTCACCGAGGCGTTAGACAGCACTGTCGTCCCCCGCTCTTTGGTGTGCGCGGACACCACCAGGACATCGCCCTCATCCCAAATCCTCGTGATCAGTGTCTCCCCCGGGAACACATGACCGGTGAAACGGGCCTTATAGGAGCCAAGTCTCCCCGGCTCGCCGCCGAGGGCGTTGTCTACGACTGCCTTGGCTACCACGCCGTAGGTGCACAGACCATGGAGGATCGGTCGCTCGAAGCCGGCGAATTCTGCAAAACCGGGATCGGCGTGCAACGGGTTCTTGTCGCCCGAGACCATGCGATAGAGCAAAGCCTGCTGGGGCAATGTGGGTGACTCGACAACATGGTCCGGCTCTCGATCCGGCGCCTCGTTTCCTGGCGGCGGACCCGACTCGCCACCGAAGCCGCCCTCACCCCGGATGAATATCGAAGACCGATTCGTGAAGAGAGGCTCACCTGTCTTCTCCAGGACCGAGACAATCTCCATGACTGCCAGGGCCCCCTTGCCCTTGTCGAAAACATTCACAACACGACCGCTTTGAGTCACGGTTCCCGACGTCGGGATTGGGCTGTGGACGATCAATTCCTGTTCGCCATGAAGAATCTGAGTGAGATTGATATCGAACCCCTCGACCATCCCCATGCTCATCATCATCCCGAACGGAGGGATCGTTCCGTATGTGGGTACCGCTTGGAGGTCGCCCTCGTATGCATATTTCAGCTCCAGAGGGTCGGTCGGCGGGTTGCCGGCACCCACACCGAGGTTGTAGAGAATCACATCGTCGTCGGTCCACGAATAACTCGCGGCCACCAGCTGGGCACCAACAACTTTGTCGATATCAATCGGCATCGTCAGCCAGCATCTGACCGAGCAGCATCAACTCATCGTTGACATTGGACGGGACGATGTGCTCGGTTATATCGCGAATCTCATCGAGGTGCTCTGAAAGTTCCTCCACCGAAGGGACAGCCCCCTGACCGGCAAACCAGCCCTTGTTAGTTCCTATGAAGACGCGCCCGTAGCGCCCACCACCGGCGGTGAAGATCTCGTGGGTGTACTCGTTTGCCTCCGAGCAAAGGTAAACGACCATCGGGGTCACCTGGCTGGGGTCGACCATCTCGGCGAACGGGCCGAGCAGGTCTTCGGTCATCCTCGTCCGAGCCACCGGGGCAATGACGTTGGATCTGATGCTGTACTTCATCCCCTCGATAGCAAGAACATTGGAAAGACCGACCAGCCCGGCCTTGGCGGCGCCGTAGTTCGCCTGGCCAAAGTTGCCAAACAGCCCTGCATTTGAGGAAGTAAATACGAGTCGCCCGTATCCGTTGTCCTTCATCACGCGAAAAGCTGGCTGGCTGACATGGAAGGCGCCCCTCAGATGGACCTCGAGGACCGCTTCGACCTCGGCAAACTCCATATTGGCGAACGACTTGTCCCGAAGAATCCCGGCGTTGTTGACCACAATGTCCACCCCACCGAATTCATCGACCGCAGTCTGGATGATTGCGGCCCCGCCTTCCTCGGTAGACACAGAGTCATAGTTGGCCGCAGCCTCCCCGCCTGCGCTCTTGATCTCATCGACAACAACGTCAGCGGCCGACACCGAGGCTCCAGTGCCCTCTACCGACCCACCGAGGTCGTTGACCACAACGCGAGCGCCGCGACGGGCTAGCTCGAGTGCATAGGTCTTACCGAGTCCGCCACCTGCTCCGGTTATGACTGCGACACGTCCGTCGAAGGTGATTGGTTCACTCAGCGGCAAGGAGCCACCTGCTAGACGCCGGTGTACATCGCGTCGATGTCCTCGGCGTATTTGTCGAGAACGACGCGTCGCTTCAACTTCAACGACGGTGTCAGCTCACCTGATTCAGGGGTCCAGTCATCCGGCACGACGATCCACTTCTTCACCTGCTCGGCGTGGGAAACGGTCTCGTTGGCCTCCTTCACCGCCCTGGCGATCTCGTCCTGCACCTCTGGAAGCTCCGAGAAGCCGGCCAGATCGTTGTAGTCGATGCCATGTGCCGCGGCCCATTCCGGAGCCATCTCGCCATCAAGTCCAATGACCATGGAGATGAACTTGCGCTGGTCTCCGACCATGCATGCCATCGAGATGATCGGATGGTTCCCGAGAGCCGTCTCCAACTGAGCCGGGGCGACGTTCTTCCCGGCGGCCGTGATGATGATCTCCTTCTTGCGTCCCACGATCCAGACGAATCCGTCCTCGTCGATCCGGGCGAGGTCACCTGAATGAAGCCAGCCGTCATCGGCATAAGTCTCGCGAGTGGCCTGATCGAGTTTGTAGTAACCCTGGGTTATCACCCCGCCTCGCATGAGCAACTCACCGTCATCGGCCGTGGCGACCTCGACACCTGGAATCGCTTTTCCTACTGAACCGATCTTCACCGCGCCCGGCACGTTGGTGGTGGCGGGGCCGGTTGTCTCCGACATCCCATAAAGCTCATAGAGCGGAATCCCTATCGTCATGAAGAACTTGACGAGGTCGGGATTTATTGGGGCAGCTGCGGTGATGGCGACCTTGACTTCGCCCATCCCAAGCCCATCTCGCACCTTGGAGAGGACGATCTTGTCGAGGAGACCGGCCATCATCGGGCCACTCTTGCCCTCCATCTCGGCGTCGACCCGCTTTGTGTTGGAGGCAAGCGCCAGATCGAGAAGCGTTTTCTTCAAACCCTCTTCCCCGGCGAACCGGGCCATCAGACGTGCATGGAACTTCTCGTAGACGCGAGGCACTGCGACAAAAAGTGTGGGCTGCGCCGTCTGGATGTACTCGAGCACGGCAGCGATCGACGGGCAGTACCAAACCTGTCCGGCGAGATAGGTGCCGAGATAGTGGGTGGCCAGACGCTCGGCAATATGGGCCAGGGGCAGGTAGGACACCATGCGCACTCCCATCTCGAGGTCGGCAGCCCTCCGCAGCGACTCCAGTGTCCACACCACATTGTACTGGCTGATCATCACGCCCTTGGGGGTGCCGGTGGTGCCCGAGGTGTAGATCAGGGTGGCGAGGGTTTCAGGCGCTACCGCCGAAGCCGACCTGGTCACCGTTTCGGGATCTCCGCCAAGCCGACTCGTTCCTCTGGCGAGCAGCTCGTCCCAGCTGAGAACCCAGTCAACGGTGTCGTAATTCTCGGCACCGGACATGAGGACGATGTAGCGAAGGTTGGGGAGCTCGGTCCGTATCTCCTCCCATCGCTTCATGTAATCCAGGTTCTCGAGGATTGCGACCGTCGCCCTGCAATTGTCTGCGATGTATTGGATCTGATTGGCCGCGAGTGTGGAGTAGACGGTCACCGGGGTTCCACCGGCGTGGACCACACCAAAGTCGGCGATCACGTGCTCGGGTCGGTTCCCCGCCATCACAGCGACAAACTCGCCCTCGCCGACACCGAGGGACTGGAGACCGGCGGCCACCTGATGCACGACACTTCTGTACTGTGACCAGGTCAGACTGTTCCAGTCGCCATCCTTCCAATGGATCGCTGCCTGATCCCCGTATTGGTCGGCGTTCCGATCGAAGAAATCGACAAGGGTCTTACCTTCGACCACTGCATCGATCTCGGCTCGCTCTGCAAGCACTGCCTGCTCGTTCACGATTCCTCCATTGGGTCAGGCGACTGCTCCGGTCGAGCGGAGCATACCGATTTGGGTGGAGCTATATCCGAGCTGATCGAGGATCGAGTCGGTGTCGGCGCCGGGAACGCTCGGCCCGCCTGAAATGGCAGCCGGCGTAGTGGAGAATCGGGGGGCGGGGGCCGGTTGAGTCACGTCCGCGACCTCGACGAATGTTCCCCGTGACCTGTTGTGAGGGTGGTTCGGCGCCTCCTCCATCGAGAGGACAGGGGCGACACAT
>JAPUJM010000137.1 GCA_027296205.1 Actinomycetota bacterium | reverse complement strand
GATTCAGCAGTATCTGATGGCGCACCCGGAGATCGACACGTCTTCGATCCGCGCTTTCCTCTGTGGTGGGTCGGCCGTCCCCAGGGCAATGATCGAGTGGTATTGGACGGAGCGTGGGATTCGGCTGATTCAGGGGTGGGGCATGACCGAGACCAACCCGATCGCTTCAACCTCGGTGCTCAAGCCGCATATGGAGGATTGGGATCTCGATGATCAACTGGACCGACTGGAAACAGCAGGTATTACCGTCACCGGTCTCCAGGTGAAGATCGTCGATGAAGAGGGGGAGGAACTTCCCCACGACGGTGAGGCATTCGGCGAGCTTCTGATTCGAGGGCCCTGGATCGCAGCCGAGTACTACAAGGACGACCGCACCGCGGAGTCGTTCGTGGACGGATGGCTCAAGACGGGCGACGTCTGCAAGATCACCCCCGAGGGTTACATCCGCATCACCGACCGGGCGAAGGATGTCATCAAGTCCGGAGGGGAGTGGATCTCCTCATTGGACCTCGAGAACGAGTTGATGGCTCATCCTCAAGTCGCCGAGGCCACCGTGGTCGGCCTGAAGCACGTCAAGTGGCAGGAGCGCCCGGCGGCCTTCGTGGTGCGGGCCGAGGGGTCCGAGGTGACGGAACAGGAGTTGCTGGACCACCTCGATGGCCGTGTTGCCGATTGGTGGTTGCCTGACAAGGTGGTCTTCATCGACGAGATCCCGAAGACGGGCACCGGAAAGTTCGACAAGAAGGTTGTCAGGGATGAGTACTCCGACCTGCTGATGGAGTAGGCAGCCAGACTTGCCCCTCGGGCAAGCCAAGATCGGCGAACCTGCGAATCAACCAATTTCGCTGGAGGTGCGGGAACCAAAAAGGACACCTGTAGCGTCAGATTCCTATGCGCCGAAAGTTTGTTGCGTCGGTGGTTGTCGCTCTCATTTTGGGCGCTTGCGGGCAAGGTTTGGAGGGGCCGAGGGCTGGAGGGGGCGAGGTTGCGCAAACAGGCCCGGCACTAGAGAGAATCGTTGAAGCTTGTGAAAGAGTGGTGACGGCACTGATCTTGGGCCACGCGGGTCGACTGGTGAGTTCGCTTGAGGACATAGATGCTGCCCTGTCCACAGACAGTGACTCGTCCGGTCTCCGAGAACAGATTCAGGTTGCTGCCAACGCCTTGCCGGTTTTTGGAGACACGCCTCTCTCTGCGGAGACAATGGCGGAAGTGGCTCCGGCGCTCATCGCCCTTTCTAATGGGTTGATTTCTGCAGGAATCGATGAGTGCGCCGGTGTTGGGGAGATCGCAGCAGGATACGATTATCCGGGTCCGGTTGACCTGGTCGCCACCGAAAAGGCTCTTGCCATCAACCGGGCGAAATGGTCCTCGCAGGGAATCCGCACCTATTCGATGGAGCTCTCGGTTAGCTACGAGGGCCAGAACGATCACGTTTGCGGCGTCGACGGGTCGGTGTTGATCCAAGTCGTCAACGGGCGAGTCGAAGATGCAGTTGATCGTTTAGCGGGCTGCCACGTCGACCTCGGCAACTCCGGCGTGGTTCCTCTCACCGTTGGCGACCTGTTCGAAATGGTTGAAGAGAACATTGAGGCAGACGTCATCGAGGTGGATTACGAGCCGACACTTGGATACCCACGATCGGTTTACATGGAACAGGATGGCAACAGGTTCGTTTCTGTCTGGGTCTCAGAGTTCACGCCTGGTGGGTTGGGCACGTCGGCCGCGGATGCCGTTCTCGCTCAACTCACCGAGCAGCGTGAGACCTGGGCCGCCGAAGCTATAGCCAACTACACCATCACCGTCGAAATCGGCTGCTTCTGTCCAGAGGAGTACCGCGGACCGTTCGTGGTTGCTGTAGTCGATGGGATCATCGAACAAGTGACCAGAAACGGAGAAATCGTCACAGCACCGTTCGACGAATCCTTCCTGACCGTCGAAGGCCTATTCGCCACGGTCGAACGTTATGCGTACGCGGACCAGATCTCCGTGAACTACTCATCACTCGGCTACCCCTCGATCGTCGACGTTGACCCCTCGTTCAACACCATCGACGAGGAACTCCGTATCGATGTGCTCGACCTTGTCCCCAACTCTTGAAAGACCAGGGACCACCAAATCGCTTGCAATGGCGGGAGCGACTGTCATGAAGCCCGACAAGCCGGAGCAACCCACCCTCCAACCCAACGGCGACCACACCTGGCTCAGCCGACTGGGACACACCTACACCACCAACGGCCAATCGCCCTAAGAAGCAGCCTCAGGTGGCATCGACCAACTCCCCAGAAGTCAGGTCGAGCACGAACCCCTAAGCTCTCGTTTCGTGAGCTCAATCCACACGACCTGGGGTTACATCGCGGCAGGGCTCAGTGGTGTGATCGGTCTCTGGGGGGTTCTCATGACCAAGCGGGAGAGTGTTCCCAGGGCGTTCTACTGGGCGGTGGGTGTCGTCATCGTCGGCCTGCTCGCGCAGATCCTGATCGGTATATTTGTGATGTCCGGGGGCGTTGACCCCGGTAACGTGCATGTCTTCTACGGGGTCGTGATCGCGGTGACGTTCACCTTCGTCTATATCTACCGGGCGCAATTCCAGAAGCGTCCCGCGTTATATTACGGCCTCCTTCTATTGTTCACGATGGGTCTGGGGATCCGGGGGATCATGAGTTTTGGAGAAAACTTCTGATGTTGCTCGAAGGCAAGAGACTGCTCATCACCGGTGTGCTCACAGATGACTCCATCGCCTGGCACGTCGCTCGCATCGTCCAGGAAGAAGGCGCCGAGATCGTTGCCACTGGCTTTGGCCGGGGGATGCGTCTCACCGAGCGTTCTGTCCAGAGACTTCCCGAGCCATGTGACGTTCTCGAGTTGGACATCAACGACCCGGCACAGGTGGGCGCCTTGACCGCCGAATTGACCGACCGTTGGGGCAAGATCGATGGCGCGCTTCACGCCATCGCATTCGCTCCCGCCGATGCCCTCGGAGGGAACTTCCTCAACACACCGGTGGAGTCGGCGCAAACAGCCTTCGTTACTTCGGCCTTCTCCTACAAGACCCTGGCAATCGCTCTACTACCGCTGATGAAGAAGGCGGGTGGGGGGTCACTCGTTGCGTTGAACTTCGACAACACCCAGGCCTGGCCGGCCTACGACTGGATGGGTGTGGCAAAATCGGCGCTGGAGAGTGTGACCCGCTATCTCGCACGAGACCTGGGTCGGGACGGGATACGGGCCAACGCGGTGTCCGCGGGGCCTTTGGGGACTGTGGCCGCAAAATCGATCCCGGGTTTCGACAGGTTCGATGCGCTTTGGCGAGAGCGATCGCCTTTGGTCTGGGATGCCACCGACCCGGAACCGGTAGCCCGAATGGTTGCTGTGCTTCTCAGCGACTGGGCGCCGATGACGACCGGTGAGATCATCCATGTGGACGGCGGGTTCCACGCTGTCGCCGCAGGGAACGATTCCGACTAAGGCTCTGCCGGCATGGTGACCGCGAGGGGGAGCTCGACGACGAAGGTGGCCCCACCGCCCTCGGTGGCCTCGATTCGCACCGAACCGTGCATCGTCTCGGCGAGACTCCTCACGATCGACAGACCGAGGCCCGTCCCACCCTTCAACCTCGTATCCGATTGGTCCAATTGGGTGAACCTCTCGAACACGCGGTCTCTCTCGTCCTCGGGGATGCCTGGTCCATGGTCGACAACCGCCAGAACAGCCATGCTGGCTTGCTCCCAAGCAAACAACTCGACGGGACTGTCAGGCGCGTACTTGGCTGCGTTCTCGACGAGATTGATGAGAACCCGGGTCACATGGTCTCGGTCTGCCCTTACCTCCAACCGTTCCGGCTCGACGGTGATCGTCGGCTCGATCGACACCACCCGGTAGACCTCGTTGAAGATCTCCCGGATCGGAATCGTCTCGATCTGCAATGGGATCGCCCCCCGATCGATTCGAGACACAACCAGCAGGTCCTCAATGAGTCTCTGCAGCCGCCCGGCCTGACGTCGTGCGCTGAGGAGTAACTGCTGGGAGACGGGCTCGGGCGGGGCCAACTCGGGGCGATTGACCGTGTCCAGCGATCCGATGATCGATGTCAGGGGGCTACGTAGCTCGTGGCTCACTGTCGAGACAAAATCAGACTTCATTCGGGCGACCTCTTCAAGCCGCTTGGTCATCTCCGCCTGGGCCTCGTATCTGCCAATCTGACTCAGGACGAGCCCTGCCGGAGCCGCCAGCGAGCTCAACTGGTCCAACTGCTCTTCCGTGAAGTCATGGAGGTAGGGATCGCCCACCACGATGACGCCCACTCTCATCGCTTCTACTTTGAGAGGCGCCACCAGTGCCTGTTTCAGGCCAAGCTCCTGGAGCAAGACATGTGAGTCGGTCTTCACGTCGA